>JAKAJF010000038.1 GCA_021813875.1 bacterium
GATCTACGCCCTCAATAAGAATCCCTTCCCGGTCAAGACCCCCTGCCATCGCGTCCTTAAGAGCGATGGCTCGCTCGGCGGCTATAAGGGGGGCGCCAGGGAGAAAGAAAGGCTCCTCGAGGAAGAAGGGCTCAATTTCTGGGAGGGGCGTCTGGAAGATTTTCATGAAAAATTAATCTGATTGGGATAATTTGACATTTAGAAATGTTTTTTTTAGAATCATTATGGAAAATTTGGAACCAATCTTAAGGGAACCTTTTGAGACCGATACCCCGAGCATCATGCGCAAGGGTAAGAAAAAGCTGGCGGGTGAATTCGAGCCCATCAAGGCGGAAGTTCTTGAGGAGCTTTCTGACAAAGAAAAGGCTCCTCGGACCGAATTCATCCATTTTGAAAAGATCGATTTTAAAAGGTTGAAGGCCCGAGAATTGGCCCTCTTGGAAAAATCCTTGCGGGTAGATCATATGACCGCCTCCGAGCTTTTGGATTTCCAGAAAGAAGTCCGGAGATATTCCTCGAGCCTCGAGGAATATAAGGCGCGGAAGAAGAAGGAGGAGGGTTATCTTAAGATTGATGATCCGAAAATCAGCCTCGAGATGCATCTTATAAATAAGGTAGGCAACGCTATTCTTCTCAAAGAAGCCGAAGGCGATTGGCCCTTCGAGGAAGACGATGAAAAAGAGGTTGCCTGAAAAAATATGGAGGAAAATATGAGAAAACCATTCGCTATAATCCTAATCTTATCTATTTTTTTAAGTTCTTTGTTCGGCGGGGCCATGGGATTCTTGGGTGGAGCCCTGATTTCCTCGCGGCAGGGCCACAAGATCTTCAACTCCGCCGATGAAAATATCCGGGTGGTCGACGAGCAGTCGGCCGTCATCTCGGCGGTCGAGAAAGTCTCGCCGGCGGTCGTCAGCGTCATCGTCACCAAAGACCTTCCCAAGATCGAGCAGAATACCGGTCCGGATTCGGAATTTTTTCAGCAATTCTTCGGGAATGGCTTCGGAGATTTCTTCGACCAGCTTCCCTCCCAGCCCCAGCAGAACGGCACCGAGAAGCAGGAGGTCGGAGGCGGGAGCGGCTTCATCATTTCGAGCGACGGCTATATCGTCACCAACCGCCATGTCGTCCTGGACGAAGACGCCGATTATACCGTCTTGATGAATAATGAGAAGAAATATCCGGCCAAAGTCCTGGCTCGGGACCCGATCAATGACCTGGCCATTTTGAAGATTGACGCCAAGAATCTGCCCGTGGTCAGTCTGGGCGACAGCTCGAACCTCAAGGTCGGCCAGGATGTCATCGCTATCGGCAATGCCCTGGGCGAATTCCGGAACACTGTCTCTACGGGAGTGATTTCCGGATTGTCCCGCTCCATCACCGCCCAAGGCGACGGGCTCGGGAGCGAGCGGCTTTCGGGGGTCATCCAGACCGATGCCTCCATCAATTTAGGCAATTCTGGCGGCCCGCTCTTGAATCTCGAGGGTCAGGTCATCGGCATCAATACCGCCATCGCCCAGGAGGCGCAGAACGTCGGTTTCGCCCTGCCGATCAATGAAGCCAAGAACATGATCGAGAGCATCAAGACGACCGGCAAATTCGTCCGCCCTTGGCTGGGAGTCAGGTATGTCCTCATCGATCAGCAGATCGCCCAAGATAATAAGTTGAGTGTTGATTATGGCGCTCTGATCGTCCGCGGACAGAAGCAGACCGATCTGGCCGTCATCCCCGGCTCTCCGGCGGACAAGGCCGGCCTCAGGGAGAACGACATCATCCTGGAAGTCAATGGTAAGAAAGTCGACGAGAATAATCCCTTGGCCAATCAAATCAGCCGGTTCAAGCCGGGAGAGACTGTCAGCCTTCAAGTCTTGAGGCAAGGGCAGAAGAAGGATGTCAACGTCAAATTGGAAGAGATGAAATAAACTTAAAGGCTCCCGAAAGGGAGCCTTTAAGTTTTTGTCCCCTTTTACCTTATAAAATTAAGAATAGGGCAAGGGGGCCCGTCTCGCCGGGGCTTGTCGAGGCGGAGTGGGGGGATTTATATATTGGGTTCGTGCTTGCCTCCGGCGGGTCCTGCCCGGCCGAGAGCCTTTTCCGACCGGCCCGCTCCGTCAGGTTTTTGCTCACGGCTTTTTTTATCCGTATTTGTTTAATTAAAATTTATAGGTTATCATGGAAGATATAATGAGAAAATAATGGAACACTTGATCAAACAGATCGAAGAATTGCGGGAGCGCCTCTTGGACAATTGGCGCCTCCTTGATATCGACGGCCAGAAGAATGAAATCAGCAACCTCAAAGCCGAGATGGAAAGGGGTGATTTCTGGCAGGATCGGGAGCGCGCGGTCGAAATCTCCAAACGGGCCGAAGAGCTCGAGAGGGAGGTGGACCGGTGGGAGGATCTTCTTAAGGAAATCACCGACCTTGAGGAATTGGTGGCCGTCGCCCAGAAGGAAGAAGACTATTCTTTTGAGGAAGAATCGCGCCGCAAATCGGAAGATTTGAAAAAGCAGCTTGAAAGCTTGGAATTTTTTATCTTGTTTTCCGGTAAATACGATAAGAACAATGCTATCGTCTCGGTGCATGCCGGGACGGGCGGCGTCGATGCCCAGGATTGGGCAGAGATGCTCGAAAGGATGCTTTTGAGATTTGCCGAAAAGAAGGGTTGGAAGCTGGAGATCCTGGAAAGGACCCCGGGAGGGGAGGCCGGCATCAAGAGCGTCGCTTTCAGGGTAGGCGGCCTCTGGGCCTATGGTTATCTCAAGGGTGAATCGGGCGTCCACCGTCTCGTGCGCGTCTCGCCTTTCGACGCCGAACAGATGCGCCATACTTCTTTCGCTTTGGTCGAAGTCATCCCCGAGCTTCCGGAGGCTGAGGGCGTGGAAATAAAGAATGAGGATCTGAGGATCGACGTTTATCGCTCTTCCGGGCCCGGCGGCCAAGGGGTCAACACCACCGACTCGGCGGTGCGGATCGTCCACAAGCCGACAAACATCACCGTCACTTGTCAGAGCGAACGCTCCCAGCACCAGAATAAGGAGAAAGCCTTAAGGATCTTGAAATCGAAACTGTTCAAACTTCAGGAAGAAGAGAGGGAGAAAGAAGAAAGAAAAATCAGGGGCGAGGCCCAGAAGGCGGAATGGGGCAAACAGATCCGTTCCTACGTGATGCAGCCCTATCAGCTGGTCAAAGATCATCGCACCGAGCATGAGACTTCCGATATCCGGGCCGTCCTGGACGGAGAGTTGGACGCTTTCGAAGAGAGTTACCTGCGTTGGTCGCGCGCCAATTAAAAAAGAACTTCGATCCGAAGTTCTATTTTTTTACGAGGAAAGCGTCAACTTCCCAATCCTTGCCATAAGGGATAGTCTCGTCCGTCATGGCCTTTGAGGGGCATCTTAAACCTTTCACTTCTGTCGAATGGAAATAGACGGTTCCTCCCCGGATCTCGTCTATAATGATGACGGCCTCCTCTATCGTCTCGAACAGCTCCTCTCCATGCTTGGCGCTCTTGGCTTGGGCGAGCAAAGATTGTCTCGCGCCCAAGAACAGAAGCTCTTTGCCCGCGGCCAGGTCCTCTTCTTCGGCCAGGCGGTACTCCGGGCGATGATTCAGAAGAATGTTTCTGTTGAAAAGGATAGGATCCATTTTTTCCTCCTCCCGATTTATGCCAGCTTATGAAAAAAATAAAGACTTGTCAACGCCGAGCAAGGCGCGGATCTTTCTGTTTTGTTGCCTCGCCTTTATCGCCGCCACCGGCCTGGCTTCCTTCCTGCCCGTCCCGTTCTTGGGGGAAAGGCTCTATCTTTTTTCCGGCTTGGCCGTGGCGGCCGTTTCGGCCGTCTTATTCTGGCGGAACCGTACCTCAAGGATTGTCGCTCTCCTGATCCTTTCTTTCCTTTTTGGGATATGGCGGTTCTCCTTGAGCATCCCCGAGGATTCACCGGACAAGGTCTGGTCTTATGACGGCCAGACGGTGAGATTGGTCGGCTTCGTGGCCGCTCCGCCCGAGCCGAGGGAGACGGATACGAGATACGAGATCGAGACGGAGGAAATCTTTCTCAAGGGGCGGGGCTGGCGAAGGATCGGAGGCAAAGTTTTGGTCACCGCCAAGAGCTACCCGGAGCGCCATTACGGCGACGAGCTCGAGCTCCTTTGCGACCTTAAACGGCCGGTTCCGGTCCAAGATTTCGCTTATGATAGGTACTTGGCCCGCTTCGACATCTATGCCCTCTGTTATTTCCCGGAAATCAGGCCGACCGGAAAAAACCAGGCTCGTCTTTTCTATAAAGAGATCTTTTCCTTGAAGGGAAGGATGGAAGGCCTGATCGGCCGAAGCCTCGCCGAGCCGGAATCGTCCCTGGGGAGCTCCATCCTGTTCGGGGGCCAGGAGCATCTGGACCCCGGATTGAAAGAAGCCTTCAGCCGCACCGGTTTGAGCCATATCACGGCCGTTTCCGGGATGAATGTGACCATCCTGGCCGCCTTGGCCGGCTATCTTTTTTCCTTCCTGGGCTTGAAGAGGAAATTTTCTTTTTTCTTATCCTCCCTACTCCTGACTGTCTACGTCGTCCTGGTCGGGGCTCCGGCCTCGGCCGTGCGCGCCGGGCTGATGGGCTTCCTGGTCCTCTGGGCGCTTTATCTGGGCCGTCTGAACAGGTTGACCAACGCCTTGCTCCTGGCCGCCTCGGTTATGCTTCTGATCAACCCGCGCCTCCTAAGATCGGATATCGGCTTCCAGCTTTCCTTCCTGGCCGTGCTCGGGCTTATTTACCTCTACCCTTTCTTGGAAAAGTTTTGGCCGGTCAAGAACCTCGCGCTCAAAAGTCTTAAGGACGGTTTTTTCATCACTCTGGCCGCGCAGGTTTTCACCTTCCCCGTCCTGGCCCTCAATTTCTCCCGGGTTTCTCTGGTGGCGCCCCTGGCCAACCTGGCGATCCTTTGGGCCATACCCGCCCTGACCGCCGCTCTCTCGGCCGCCCTTCTGCCGGCCGCCCTTCTGCCCACCCTGGCGCCCCTGATCTTTTTGCCTTCCGGCCTGCTCCTCAAATACATAATCAAGGCAGCCTCTTTCCTGGCTTCGTCTCCTTTCGCTTATAGGGAAATTTATTTTTCCCGCGCTTGGATGGCCGCCTACTTCTTGCTCCTCTCCGGCTTGGTCCTTTTCCTTAAGATCCGGGAACGGCAGAAGCTTGAAGCGGGGAGCGATCCTTGGTAAAATGAAAAATATGAGAAAAATTTTATTCAGCCTCTCCATAATAATCTGGATAATCACCATGGGCGCCTTGATGATCCACGCTCAAGCGGCCATGAAATAAAAATTTGTCCCATCTTTCTCCAAAATTTAAAGCAAGCCTTCTGGGACTGGGAATGGTTGCCGTCATGGCGGCCATTTTTTTATTCGTGATCTTTTACCGGCCCGCCGCCGGCCTGGAAGCCGATTTCCTGGATGTCGGCCAGGGAGACTCCGAGCTCGTCAAAGCGCCCGCCGGCCAGAACGTCTTGATCGACGGCGGTCCCGACGGTTCCGTCATCAAGAGGTTGGGGGAGCGCCTCCCCTGGTGGGACAGGAAGATCGATCTCATGGTCCTGACCCATCCGCACGAAGACCACGTGGCCGGCCTGGTCAAAGTTTTGGAGAATTACCGGGTGGGAAAGATCGTCTATGCGGGCACGCCCGACGACAATCCTACTTACGCGGCCTGGGCCGCCCTGATAAGGGAGAAGCGGATACCGACTTTCATCGTCAGAGAGCCTCAGGAGATAGATCTGGGCGGAGGCTGCCGGCTGGAGGTCTTGAACCGGCCCGGGTCGGGCGGCCAGCTGAACGACGATTCTTTGGTCTTGAAACTGGTCTACGGGCGGACTTCCTTCTTGTTCATGGGTGACGCTGGTCAGGAGGTCGAACGGCAGCTCGATCCGGCCGAGCTGAAGGCCGACGTCTTGAAGATCGGCCATCACGGCTCCGACTCTTCAAGCGGCGAGAATTTCCTGAAAGAAGTCTCGCCGGCCCTGGCCGTGATCGAGGTCGGCAGGGATAACAAGTTCGGGCACCCGAGCCGCCGCACCCTGAAGAAGCTCGAGCGCCTGGGCGCGCGCGTCTTCAGGACCGATCAGGACGGTACCATCGTCTTGAGGAGTGACGGGCTCAAAGTTAGCGATTGATGAAAAACCTCAGGGGATCACAGGGCCTTGGCCGAGGCCATCCGAGGGAAATCTCTCATAAAGGTGGACAAATCAGAAAAATATCTTATAATGATTCTAATATTGAATCTTTTTTAGGAGCAGGCCGGCGTAGCTCAGTGGTAGAGCAGTAGTTTTGTAAACTATTGGTCGGGGGTTCAAATCCCTTCGCCGGCTCCGGATAAAATTAAAAACAATTTAGGACAAGGAGGAGTTTCATGGAATTGCCATCTCTCGTTCTGGCGGCAGCGGCATCTCCGACAGCCTATTTCTGTTTCCGCCCTTTTTTAAGAAAACAGAACGCCATCGATTTTGTCCGGGCCCATCGGTGGGTCCATCCGAACTGGATCTGCGTCTGGAGGACGCTTATCTCCTGGTCGGGCCTGTGGTCTTATTTCGCGATCCATAATTTCGCCGGCATCTTCATCTATACGACCGGCGCCATGGGCGACGCCTTGGACGGCTTCCTGGCCAGGACCTGCGGACTTGAGACCAAGACCGGGGAATGGCTCGATCCGCTCGCGGACAAACTGACTTATCTGCCGGCCTTGGCCACTTTCGCCGGCAGGGGATTCTTGGACGCTTATCTGATCATCATCCTGATCATCATCGAAGCGTTCGGGCAATTCGCCGTGAGGAAATTGTTGATGAAGCTCGGGCTTCCCATCAAGGCGATCAAATGGGGCAAGATCAAGGCGGTGATCCTTTTTGGCCTGGTGATATTCTGCGCCCTGGCCGATATGACCGGCAACCTCGGCCAAAGATGTTTCCAGCTCGCGGGAAATTCCATCCTGGCCCTGGCCATCATCCTGGCGATTGGCTCCATCATTTTCAAGGTTATACCCATGCCTATCAAAAGGGCCGCCCCGTAAGCGACCCTTCTTTAAATCTATGGAAACTTTTAAGATATATACCTTGGGCTGCAAGGTCAATCGATATGATTCTTTGAGCCTCAAGAAGAAATTAGAAGAGCGGGGGCTCGAGTCCGTCCGGGAAGGGGCTGATTTGGCGATCGTCAATACTTGCGCCGTCACCCGGAAAGCCATCCGCAAAGACCAGGAGATCCTGAAGCTGGCCAAGCGGGAAAATCCGAAAGCCAAGATCGTCCTGATGGGCTGCTTCGTCAAGACTTATAAAGAGCGGGCCGAGAGCCTGGGAGCGGACCTTGTCTGGGGGGTGGGGGAGCTGGAGAAGCTCCTGGAAGAGATGAAGCTCGAAGACGCGCCCGCCTGCGAGATGAAAGCCGACTCCGCGGAGCGCGCTCGCTACACGATCAAAGTCCAGGACGGTTGCGAGCAATTCTGTACTTATTGCATCATCCCTTACGCCCGCGGTCCTCTAAAGAGCCGGCCCGAAAAAGAAGCACTTGAAGAAATAGAAGCGGCCGCCCAAAATGGTTTCCGCGAAGTCGTCCTGACCGGCATCCACCTCGGCCTTTACGGCAAAGACAAAGGCAGGCCCGATCTGGTCGGGCTCTTGAAAAAGATTATCAAGATCAAAGATTTAAAGAGGATCCGTCTGAGCTCGATCGAAGTCACCGAAGTCAACGATAAACTTATCAATCTGATGGCCCGGGAGAAAAAAATGTGCGAGCATCTGCATATCCCGCTCCAGGCCGGCTCGGACAAAATTTTAAAACGGATGAACCGCCCGTACGATAAAAAATATTTCTTGGAAAGGATAAAGGAGCTCCGCGAGAAGATGCCGAAGATCGCCATCACCACCGACGTCATCGTCGGCTTTCCGGGCGAGACCAAGAAGGACTTTAAGGAGACTTATGATTTCATCAAGGAAGTAAATTTTTCCAAACTGCACGTCTTTCCTTTCTCGGCCCATGAACGGACGGCCGCCGCCAAGATGGATGGGCAGGTCGGGAGCGGGGAGATCAAGGCGCGCGCCCTTACCTTGAGGAAATTGGGTGCCAGGCTGGAAGGGGAGTACGCCCAGCAGTTCCGCGGCCAAGAAGTCGAAGTTATCATCGAACATTCCCGAGAAAGAGGCCAAGCCCAAGGCAAGACCGAGCATTACTTGGAAGTGAAATTTAAAAAATTGCCAGGTATGAAAGCGGGAAATCTGGTAAAGATAAAAGAATGGAAAATAATTCCTTAATCTTTTTTGATTAAAATAATAATATCATTGACAAAAATTATAGTTTTGAGCTAT
>JAKAJF010000039.1 GCA_021813875.1 bacterium
CTGGAGAGGCCAATGACATCCGGATGCTCAAAGAGGTGCTCGAACGCAGATTCTCTCGCCACGCTGGTATGGAAAAGAAAGGGGAGGCTTGGCCACTACCTGATTTGATTGTCATCGATGGCGGCAGGGCCCAGCTAAACGCGGCCGTCTCCATCTTGAAGAGAAATAAGATAGACATTCCTGTCATTTCCATCTCTAAAGGCGAGGGGCTGCGGTCGGCCATCGCCCGAGACAAGCTTTTTTTTCCCGGGCAAAAAAATCCGCTCGAGCTGCCGCTCGCTTCGCCCGCTCTTCACCTGATCAAGAGAGTACGCGACGAAGCCCACCGTTTCGCCATCTCCTATCATCGCCAATTGCGAGGAAAAAACTTTTTGAGATGAATGATGCTCGAACATCTGGAACAGCCCGGGGCAGCCGCGGCCGTCGAGGTGGCGGTCATAAAGGCCATCCCCCATCTCAAGGGTATGTCGGCCGGCCAGATGGGCATGAGCACTTCAGATGGGGGCGACATGGTCGCCTCCTTCATCTAAATAAAGGCGTTCTGAGCAGTCGGAACGCCTTCTTTTTTTCTTGACCAAAAAGGAATTTTATATTATGATTAAGGATTCTTTTGAAAAATAAATAATAGATAGAGAAAGGAGGGGTATAAGTCCATTCTTGGGGGAAAGTGAGATAAAAAGAGCCTTGAAGACCAAAAGGAGGAGAGATGAGAAAAATTTTCTGTCTGATAATCTTGAGTTCCTTATTGTTTGTCCCCAAGCTTTATGCCGGCGGCCTCGACCCGATCGGAGGGATCGGCGCCCGCGCCAAAGGCATGGGCGGGGCGGGCATGGCTACGGCCGAGGGAGCGGCGGCATTTTACTATAACCCGGCCTTGTTGGTTGAATCCGGCAGTTTCGCCGAGGCGGGCGCTGATTATATCGGCGCTTCCTTCACCTACAAAGACCCGGCCGGCAACAGCCACAAATCCGATCTGGGCGAGTATTATGTGCCGATCAGCGGCTTCAGTTACCGCAAGGGCGACTGGAGCGCCGGCATCGGCCTGACCACGCCCTACGTATTCGGAGCGGACTTCGAGAAGAGCCTGGGGATGTTGAGCAAGATCTGCCTGATCGATATCTCGCCGGCGGTCGCCTACAAGGTCTCTAAGGATTTATCCATCGGCGCCGCTTTGACGATCGGCAACAGCAATGTCAGATTCATCAGCCCGATCTTCAATCCCTTTACAGGGCAGAGGCTGGGGACCCTGGAGACGCGGGCGGACGGCTGGGGCCTGGGCTACCAAGTCGGCTTGCTTTATAAGCCGGTCGAGCCGCTCGCTTTCAGCTTGGCCTACCAGAGTCCGGTTCGGGTGGAACTAGGGGGCAGGACGACCGCTTTTTTGCCCGCTCCCTTAGGATTCGCCGATAACTTTTCGAGTACCTTCACCTTTCCAGGGCGCCTAAGCTTCGGCGCGAGATTAAGGGCGGAGAAGCTCCTGGTCGCGGCCGACCTCTCCTGGTTCGACTATTCCCAGACCAAGAGGGTGGATCTGGCTTTCGAGCATCTGCCACGCGCGACCATGTCTTTGGACTGGAAAGATAATCTGTCCTTCAACATGGGGGCCGAGTACGAGCTTCTGAAAGGCGTCTTCGCCAGGACCGGCTTCGGCTATCAGACCGGAGTCATTCCGGACCGCACTATCAGTCCGGCCACTCCGGACATGGACGGCTGGAACGCTTCTGCCGGCTTGGGCTGGAGGGGTGAGCACTGGGGCATGGACGCGGCTTATACGCACGCCTGGGGCGAGGAGAGAAGGGTGCCGAGGCGCTTCCCGGGAGCGGGCAGCTATTCGGCCGACATCAGCATCGTTTCCGCGGCCATCAACTATCGCTTTTAACCAAAAGGCGTTCCGATTTAATTGGAACGCCTTCTTTTTTATTTTATTAAATATTTGGGAGAGGGCTCCAATTGCCAATGAAATAAGTGCAATAATCTGAACAGCCGGACCTGTTGGCTTGAGAGACTTTGTTAGCACTGCTGCTTTCTAAATTAGTACAGAGAAAATAACTTTTTCCATCGCTATAATAATAAAAAGCCCGGGTGGCGCTAGGGGCGCCGCAAGCCTGGCCGTCATCATAAAAGATCGGGTCTCTTGGCATCGAACCTATAAATCCTCCATCTACAAGCAGACATTTAAGGCTGCCAGGATAGGTCGAACAGTTCCAATTAGGTTGGCCCCAACAATTCCACCAGGGAGATTCGAGGCAGGTCAAGGTCGGATAAGAGCCATTTTTATCATAATACAATTCCAAGGCCGAGCTTAACTGTTTCAAATTGGCTACCCGTTGGGCGTCTCTAGCTTTCATGCGGGAATCGTTTATTTTTAGAACCCCATAAGTTATAAGAAAAATAATAATTGATATAACGACCAATAATTCAATCAATGTAAAACCACTTTGGTTTTTTATCGCCATAGTTATAGCAAATTTAAATCATGCCTCCGTGCAATTTGGTCTTGATGGTCTGGGGAGTGATGCCATGTTCTTTATTATACTGTTCCTGCCTGGCGCGGCGGCGTTTGGTTTCGCTGATGGCATAACTCATGGCCGGGGTGATGGCGTCGGCGTACATGATGACTTTGCCTTCGACGTGGCGGGCGGCCCGGCCCATGGTCTGGATCAAGGAAGTTTCGTTCCTCAGAAAGCCGGCCATGTCGGCGTCCAGGATGGCGACCAAGGAGACTTCCGGGAGGTCGAGGCCTTCCCGCAAGAGGTTGATGCCGACCAGAACGTCATAGCGGCCTTCGCGTAAGTCACGCAGGATGTCGACGCGCTCGAGCGTCTCGATCTCACTATGAAGATATTGGACTTTGATGCCGTGATCGAGCAGATAACCGGACAATTCCTCGGCCATGCGTTTGGTCAGGGTCGTGACCAGGACCCGCTGCTTCTTTTCGACCCTGATGCCGATCTCTTTGATCAGGTCCTGGACTTGGCCGGTCGAGGGTCTGACTTCTACCTCCGGGTCCAAGAGGCCGGTCGGGCGGATGATCTGTTCGACCACTTGCTTGGAATTCCTGATCTCGTATTCCGCCGGCGTGGCACTCACATAGACGATCTGGTTGATCTTGGTGTTGAATTCTTCGAAATTGAGGGGGCGGTTATCTTTGGCGCTCGGCAGGCGGAAACCGAAATCGACCAGGGTCTGTTTCCTCGATTGGTCGCCGGCGTACATGCCGCGGATCTGCGGGATGGTGACGTGCGACTCGTCGACGAAAGTGATGAAGTCTGACGGAAAGAAATCGAGCAGCGTCTCGGGAGGCGAGCCTCCGGGGCGGCCGGTCAGATGGCGCGAGTAGTTCTCGATGCCGTTGCAATAGCCGATTTCCTGCATCATCTCGAGGTCATAGTTGGTTTTTCTCTGGAGCCTTTCAGCCTCGGTGAACTTACCTTCTTTGGTCAATTGTTTGATGCGTTCATTCAATTCCTCGCGGATGCTTTCGAAAGCTTCCTCCATCCTTTCTTCCGGGGTCATGAAATGTTTGGCCGGCAGGATGGTCACCTCTTCCAATTTCTTGGCCTTGGCTTCCTGAAGCTCCGAGACCAGGGCGATCTTGCCGGCTCCTGGTTGGACGGTGAAGATCAGGATCTTCTCGATCTTGTCCCCGAACATGACGATCCTGACTACCGCTTCGCCGGTGGCCAGATGGATGTCGACGGTATCGCCGTGGACCCGAAATTGGCCGCGCAAGAAGGTCTGGTCGTTTCGTTCGTATTGGATCTTGATCAGCTGGCGCAAAAGCTCGTTCCGTTTGATTTCTTGACCGACCTCAAAATGTTTGCCCAGGGCCTCATAATCTTCTTTCGAACCGAGGCCATAGATACAGGAGACGCTGGCTACGATCAAAACATCTTTTCGGTTAAGGAGCGACTGGGTGGCGGCGTGCCTCAGGCGGTCGATCTCCTCGTTGATAGTCGCCTCCTTTTCGATATAAGTATCGGTCTGGGGGATATAGGCCTCCGGCTGGTAATAGTCGTAATAAGAGACGAAGTAGTGGACGGCGTTTTCGGGGAAGAACTGCCTGAACTCGCCGTAGAGCTGGGCGGCTAAAGTCTTGTTGTGGGAAATGACCAAAGTCGGCTTTTGGACCCTCTCGATGATATTGGCCATGGTAAAAGTTTTACCGGAGCCGGTCACGCCCAAAAGCGTCTGGTCGCGGAAACCTTTCTTGAGTCCGTCGGTAAGCTTATCAATGGCTCCTGGCTGATCTCCTGTGGGCCTGAAATTTGATTGTAACTTAAAGTCCATTTTTTAAAGTAAAACAATTCTGGTTAAGAGTTTATGAAGTATACAATAATTATAGCAATGAAGCAAGTAGAGACAAAATAAAAAAAGCGAGTGTTAATCGCTTTAAACGGCATTTAGTAAGTAGCGCATATTGACTCTCATAAAAACTAAAAGTGCCTTGCATTGCTCCTCGTTCATTCCCTCGGGAAAGCCCGGGAGTGCTACGCCGATTTTGGATTTAAGATATTCCTGAGCCACTTCTTCGGCCAGGCTCGGCCTGAAAGCTTTTCCTCCTCGTGCGGCGGCCGTCGCCGCTAAAAAGCCGAGCGTGAAAAAGGCTATGAGATGGGGCTCCCGCTCCTCATGCGTTCCCATGACGTCCATCAAGTTCTTGTCAGCCATTAGTTTTTTCCTCCTTTCCTCGTTTTTAAAAAGAATCAAAAGAATAGTTAAAGTTAGCATTTAAGCTAGAAAATGTCAATTGACAAAAGAAGCAGGTTGTTTTAGGGTTAAGGCAATAAAAACGATCTTTCCATCTGAATATAACGCTAGCAAAGGAGGAGTTATGCTTGAGACATTAAAGAGATTAGACGAGGAGTCATTAAGGGCTATCGAAGAAGAGATGAGGGTCAGGAAGACCCGGGAAGTATTCCTGCTTTTTCCCTTAGGCAGCCAGTTCGACCATTTGATCCGGCTTATGCTCGCCAAGATCGGCGTCTTTTGTCTGGCGGCCGATCCGGCCAGCATCACGGCGGAAGACGTCGGAAGGATCAACCCGAAAGGTATTATCCTGTCCGGCGGTCCGGCCTCGGTCTATCTGGATCCGCCGCCCTTCGACGAAGAGATCTTTGACCTCGGTATTCCGACGCTCGGCATCTGCCTAGGCTTCCAACTTTGGGCCCAGCATGTCGGCGCCAAAGTCGTGCCTTCGAAGAAGCGTGAATTCGGAGTGCATAATTTTGTTGCCCTTGAAGACGGGTCCCCCCTTTTCTCCAAGGTCAAATTTGAGGCAAAGGTCCTTCAGAGCCACGGAGATAAAGTCATAAAGCATGAAAAATTAATTCTCCTCGCTTCCACGGCGAACGCGCCTGTCGCGGCGGCTCAGTGCGGCCATCTCTATGGCGTCCAGTTCCATCCGGAAGTCTCGGACACCGAATGCGGCGAGCAGATTTTCAAGAATTTCTGTCAGGAGATCTGCGGCGCCAAAGATTGTAATGACATTGGCGCGGAGGCAGGGCGGAAAATCGCCGAGCTCAAAGAGCGGATCGGCGACGAGAAAGTCACTCTGGCTTTATCCGGCGGTTCCGATTCCTCCGTCTGCGCCTATCTTTTAGAGAAGGCTTTAGAAGGAAAGAAAGGACAGGTCCAGGCTATCTACATCAAGGGTATCGATCGGCCGGACGACGAGGCTAATGTCCTCAAGTTTTTCGGAAATAAAGAGTGGCTTTCGCTCGAGATCGTCGACGCCACGGACAAGTTCCTTAAGGCGCTTCAGGGCAAGACCGCCATGAAGGAGAAGCGGCTGGCCATGCGTGGGGTTTACAAGGGAGTCCTTGAGGAAGCGGCCGAAAGGTTCGGCTCGAAGGCGATCGTCCAGGGGACGCTCTATACGGACATCTGTGAGAGCGGCGGCGGTTACGATTCCGGCGCCAAAAAGGCGCAGATCAAGCTGCATCATAACGTCAACCTGGACTTTTCTCTGCCCGAAATCATGCCCCTGGCGGACTGCGTCAAAGACACGGCCAGGAACATCGGTCGGGCCATCGGTATGCCGGAAGAGCTCCTCGTAAGGCATCCTTTTCCTGGACCGGGGTTGGTCGTCAGGATCACGGGCGAGATAACCGGGGAAAAGCTCGCCATAGCGAGAAAAGCGGACGAGATCTATATCGAGGAACTTCATAAATGGGAGCTCTATGATAAAATCTGGCAGGCGGGGATCATCGTCACTGATGAGCTGCATACCTGTACCAAGGGCGACGGTGCCACTTCCGGACATATACTTTTCTACTTCGCGGTTTCAAGCGTCAACGGCTTCACTGCCCAGCCCGTTGACTTGCCCTTCGATTTTCATATGGCCCTGCAGCGCCGGTTCGGCAACGAGATCAGGGAAGTCGGAGCAGTAGCCTATCGGTTTTCAAGTAAGCCCTATTCGACCATTGAAGTCGGCTGACCCGTTCTTAGGAGCGGGTTTTTTTATTTGACAAAAGCTTAAAATTAAGGCAGAATAATTTAATTGCTTTTTTGAAAAAATAACTAATCCCTTTTATTCGAAACGGAGGTGAGCATGAAGAAATCGTTAGTTATGCTGGTCAGCGCAATTCTGATAGGAGCCGTCGTCCTTTTGGGCAAGAAACAGCCCCAAGGCAACGGCGGCTGGAAAGTCGGCCGCGGCAAACGCCGCATCGCCTTCATCGAGGTCGGTACCTTCGTGGCCCAGATCTACGCCCTGTTCCACATGCCGAGGTTGGGGCCGGTCCTTCTGGCCACCATCCTGAAGAAGCTGGGTTACGAGACCAAAGTCTTCGTCGAGAGAAAGAAGAATTCTCTCAATTGGGCCTATCTGGTTTCGGCCGACGCTGTCTGCATCAGTACCACCACTGAAACGGCGCCGCGCGCCTACCGGATCGCGGACAAGTTAAGAGAGAAGAATGTCTTGGTCATCATGGGTGGCGTCCACGCGACCGCCTGCCCCGAGGAAGCTTTGAAGCATTGTTCGGTGGTCGTCCGCCAAGAAGGGGACGAAACCCTGCCCGAACTTCTCAAGGCTATTTTTGCCGGCATGGGAGTTGAGAATGTCCGAGGCATTTCCTACCGGAGCGATGATGGCCGGGTCGTCCATAATTCCGACCGGTCGCCCATCGAGGATCAAGATGATCTGCCGGTCCCGGATTTCAGCCTGATCGACGGCTTCGTACCCGGCTTCGGCTGGCAGAAATTGCGCCTGGTCTTCCTCAAGGCTATCGGGCTTTATTTCTTGCCCCTATCTTCTTCGCGAGGCTGTCCTTACGGCTGCACCTTCTGTTCGGTGCTGCAGGTCTTCGGCCGGAAATACCGGGCTAAGACTCCCGTCAAGGTGATCGAGGAAATGGAAGACCTGGCCCGCTACACGGATGCCATCTTCTTCGTCGACGATAACGTCGGCGTCAGGCCGGAGAGGCTCGAAGAAGTCTGTTACCGGAAGCTGACGAGGCCCTGGTTGAAGAAACTGAGCTTCACTCTGCAGGTCAGGGCCGAATTGGCCCTGAAGCATCCGGAATTGGTCACCCTCTTGGGTCAGGCAGGCTGCACCAGGGTTTACATCGGCTTCGAATCCGCCGATCAAAAGACTCTGGAAGCCGTCAATAAGAAGCAGCAGGCCGGGGATATGAAGAAAGTGGTGGAAATCTTCCAGGAAGCCGGAATCAAGGTGCACGGGATGTTCGTCATCGGCTTCGATACCGACGACAAGAGCAGTTTCGATAAGACTCTTGAATTCGCCCGGGAGATCGGCGCCGACACCGTCCAGTTTTTGGCCTTGTCCATGCTTCCTGGCACCGAGATGTACGCCGAGATGAAGGCTGCCGGCCGTTTGATCGAGAGCGTCTCCTGGGAAGAAGTCGACGGCTTCAATGTCACTTTCCGCCCCAAGCAGATGAGTCCGAGGGAATTGCAGATGGGTATCCTGAAAATCACCCAGGAATTTTACAACCGGGATTTCCTGAAGCGGAGCTGGCGGACGGAGGGGCCGGTCTTCGCCCTCATCTTTTATTTCTACGTGAAGTTCTGGACGGCGAAGCTGAGGGGGGATTTTGAGAAGTATTTCCAGAAACACCAAATATGACGGCTTCGGCCGAACGCATCCAAGCAAGAAGAAATTCTTGCTTTTTTATTTTTTTGACAAAGGGCTTTTTTTAAGGTAAAATAAGTTAAATTTTTAAAAAATTTTATGGCGGAAAATCAAAATAAACCGAACAACCAAAATCC
>JAKAJF010000040.1 GCA_021813875.1 bacterium
AAAATTCTCTCCTGTCAGCCGCCAAGGGCGCCTACCTGGCCGCCATCAAAGAGGCTAATGTCGCTTTCGTGAAAGCCACCAAGGACGCTAAGGCCGCTTATGCGAGCGCTCTGAAAGCCGCCCGGGCCGATTTGAAGACCGCCCAGGCTACCAAGAATGCCGAGACCATCGCCGCCGCCAAGAAGACTTACAAGGATGCCGCGGCCGCTGCCCGAAAGACCTATCTGGCCGCCAAGAAGGCCGCCGAGGCCAACCTGCGCGCCGCCAAGAAGGCCGCCTTAAGCGCTTACAAGACCGCGAAAGCGGAGGCGAAGAAATAAGATTTCTTTAAAAACACCCCGGAAGCCCGGGGTGTTTTGTTTTTCAAAATCTTGATTTATTTTTGTTTTTTGATTAAAATATATCTATCGAAGGAAGTTTATTTTTATAAATTTCCTTTCATTTTTTAAGCTTATGGAGACTTTGTATCGAAAATATCGCCCCCAGAATTTTGCCGAGGCCGTCGGCCAGAACCATATCAAGCTGACGCTCGAGCACGAGATCGAGACCGGCAAATTGGCCCACGCCTATCTTTTTTGCGGGCCGAGGGCGGTCGGCAAGACCACCTTTTCCAGGCTCTTGGCCAAGTCTTTAAATTGCGAGCAGAGGAAAGCGGGGGAGCATGAGCCCTGCAATAAGTGCGCAAGCTGTCTCGATATTACCGCCGGCAAGAGCCTCGATATCATCGAGATCGATGCTGCCAGCCATACGGGCGTGGAAAATGTCCGCGAGAATATCATCGCTTCCGCCCGGGTGGCCCCGGCCAGGTCCAGATACAAAGTCTTTATCATCGATGAAGTCCATATGCTTTCGGTGTCGGCCTTCAACGCGCTCCTGAAGATCATAGAGGAGCCGCCCGCGTTCGTGGTCTTCGTCCTGTGTACGACCGAGATCCATAAAGTCCCGGCCACCATCATTTCCCGCTGCCAAAGATTTGATTTTAAACGCATCAGCGTCAGTGATATCGTCAGGAAGCTCGAATATATCACCAAGACCGAAGGCATAAAGATAAAGAAAGAGATCCTGGAAGCTATCGCCAGACATTCGGAAGGACACATGCGTGACGCCGAAAGCCTCTTGGGCCAAGTCGTCTCGATCGGCGGCAATGAGATCAGCCAGGAAGAGGCCGATCTGGTCATTCCGAGAAGCGACTGGGGGGAAGCCGTCAACCTGCTCGGACTTTTGAGCAAGAAAGATACGGCCGGCGGCATCAGGCTGGTCAACAAGTTGCTGGACGAAGGTTTGGACTTGAAAGTCTTTTTGTCGGATGCTATCGAACTTTTGAGGAAGCTCCTTTTGGTCAAGATCAATCCGGGCCTTTCGGAAAAATTGGGCCTGGAGCTGGGCGAGAGCCTGGAATTGAAGATGAACGAGATCAGTAAGGAGTTATCTTTAGAGGTGATAATTTCCGCTTTGGAAGAATTCATCCGGGCCAAGAACGAATCGAAGACGAGCGGCATCCAGCAGCTGCCGGTCGAATTGGCTTTGGTACGCCTGAGCCTTGCCGGCCAGACTCATGCCTTCGTGAAGGAGGTTTTCGCGCCCGTCCCAGCCCCGAAGGGCGCCTTCAAACCGGCCGTCCCGGCCGTGTCCGCGGCTCCGTCCAAGCCGGCCTCCAAGCCGGGGGGGGTCTTGAAAAAAGAAAATATTCTGGCAAAATGGAATGAGGTCCTGGCGAGCGTCAAGAAATACAACCACTCCCTGTCTTTCATCTTGCGCGTCTGTCAGCCCAAAGATATCGACGGCAACCAGGTCTGCCTGGCTTTCAAATACAAGTTCCATAAGGACCGCATCAACGAGCCCGGCATCAGGGCAATCGTCGAGAAAGTCTTTAACGAAGTCTATGGCCTGCCCTTGACAGTCGAGGCGGTTATCGATGAAAATATGGAAGTGGCCGATAATAGCGATGAAATCTCCGTACAGCCGGCCGCCCAGGGGCAGACGGATGCCGAAGGGAAGAAGGAAGGAGATAATAGTGAAATAATCGATAACCTCTTAAAGACTTTCGGCGGTAAAATAGTGGAGTAGAGATATGGCCATAAAGCCAAAATGCGATAAATGCAGGAAAGAATTAAAAGAATTTGGCGGAATCCTCTTGAGTCCGCCAAAGAAAAGGATGGTCAAGAAATTCCATTTATGCCCTGCATGTTATGGTGAAATTTCGCGGGGGATAGACAAAAAATAAATATTGCGGGATCGTCTAATGGTAGGACAACGGATTCTGGCTCCGTTTATCTAGGTTCGAATCCTGGTCCCGCAGCAAAATTTTTTCAAAAACATCACTGATTAGTGGTGTTTTTTTGTCTAAGCAAATAAGAAATTTTTTAAAAAATATGCTAATATGAATATATCCTTACTGTTAAATGATTATGAAAATTATAGAAACAAAAAGTTTTGAATTGGCAACAATCTCAAGGGGTGATATAAATTCGCCCAAGATTGCATTATTACTACCGGGCCAGCTCGATACTAAGGATTATGCCCACATGGCTAACCATGTTGATTTTCTTGCGAATAAAGGTTATTACGCTCTTTCATTTGATCCGCCGGGAACATGGGATAGTCCTGGCAGTATAGATTTGTATACAATGACTAATTATGCAAAAGCCATCAATGAGCTAATTGAATTCTTGGGAAACAGGCCGACAGTTCTTATGGGGCATAGCAGAGGAGGCAGTATGGCGATGTTGGTAGGACCGGATAATCAATACGTAACTCACATTATAGCGGTTATGTCCAATATCGCGCCAAGTAAGCTCCAAGTAGGCTACTCAAAAGATGAGATAAAGGAAAATGTTAAAATCTCATACAGGGATATGCCCCCCAATGACAAGGTAAATAAGAAGAGGTTTGATCTCCCGCTTAACTATTTTAAGGACGCAGCTAAGTATAATATCATCGATGGTCTGAAAAATTGTTCAAAACCAAAATTATTTTTTTATGGCACAGAAGATATATTAGTAAAACCGGAAAGCGTCAAGGCGACTTATGATGAGGTTATAGAACCCAAGGCTATACACGAATTAAAATCCGACCATGACTATAGGTATCATAAAAATATAATCGAAGAGGTAAATAATGTCGTATGGGATTTTTTATCCTGGTGATTTAAGATAATTATCATGAGTCGACAAAGACAAAAAAGAGAAGAAGTCTTAAGAGTTATGAATTTTCGTCATGCTTGTAAAGAGTTTAACCCGACCCAAAAGATTTCTGACGAAGATTTTAAAATAATTTTGGAGGCCGGCCGGTTGTCTCCAAGCTCTTTTGGCATGGAACCTTGGAAATTTTTAGTTTTGCAGAATGTGGATTTGCGGGAAAAGATCCGGCCATTCTGCTGGGGAGCGCAAAAGCAATTACCAACCGCCAGTCACTTCGTCGTCCTGCTGGCTCGCGCCGGGAAAGATATGCGGTCCGATTCCGAGTATATCAGGGAGACCATGGCGGAGCTTCATAAAAGCCCGCCTGAAGTTGTCGCGGCCAGGAGAGAAAAATTGGAAGATTTTCAAAAAAATGATTTTAAGCTTCAAGATGAAAGAGCTTTGTTCGATTGGGCTTGCAGACAGACCTACATCGCCTTAGGCAATATGATGACCGTGGCCGCGTTTTTAGGTATCGATTCCTGCCCCGTAGAAGGCTTCAATCGGGAGCGGGTCGAAGAGATATTGGCCGCCGAAGGCGCTTTGGACAGAAAACATTTCGGCATCGCTTGCATGGCGGCCTTCGGCTATCGGATCGCCGCCCCCAAACCGAAGCTCAGAAGAGGCCTTGAGGAAGTTTCGCAAATAATCTAAATCTTATGAGCTTTATCCATTGGCTGGTCGTCTTGAGCGCGTTGATCAGTGTCGCCGGATCTTCGGCTTACATCCGCGACACCCTGAAAGGCAAGTCCAAGCCGAACCGGGTGACCTGGTCGATGTGGGCGCTCTCGCCCCTCATAGGCACGGCGGCCGCTCTCTATGATCACGCCGATATCTGGGCGACTGTGCGCGTCTTCCTGGCGGGGTTTCTGCCTTTGCTCGTCTTCATCGCCTCTTTCATCAACCCGCGTAGCTATTGGAAGCTCACTTTATTCGATCTTCTCTGCGGTCTGAGTTCGCTGGCCGCCCTGTTCGTCTGGGCGATGGTCGACTCTCCCGAGCTGGCCATCCTCTTCGCGGTCCTCGGCGACGGCCTGGCTTCAATCCCTACCATCCGCAAAGCCTGGAGACATCCGGAAACAGAGACCGGACTCGCTTATTTTGCCAGTCTCATAAGCGTCCTCTTGATCATACCTTCGATACCCAGGTGGGATATCGAAAATTCAGCTTTCCAGATCTATCTCTTGGTGGCCAATTCCTTCCTTCTCTTCGCGGTCTATAGGAAACGTTGGTCGTCTCTGGCGCAAAGATCGGCCTGATATCCGGGTCAGATCCTTTCATAGGCTTCCAGACCGGCGGCCATGCGCGCCAGAGCGAGCGCTCCCAGAGCGAGGACGAAATCACGGAGAGCGATGTCGAAATAATCGCCCAGGAGAAAGAGATTGATGATGATGAGCCATAGCCAGATAAAGACGATGTAGGCGCCGAGCCTGGGCTTCAGGGCGACCAGGAGGCCGGCGATGATCTCGATGACTCCGATACCTCTCATGAAGACCGTGGGTGTGATCGGGAGCAATTTCAGGAAAACGGGGGAGAGATAGATCTCCCAGGAGGTCAGGATGTCCGTGAATTTATCAAGTCCGGCCACGATCGGTAGGAACACATAACCGGATCTTAAGAGATAATAGGCCTGATAGAAATAATTAGTTTTCAGATCGATGGGCATATTGCCATGTTAGAGGAAAATTGTTAAAAATTGATTAGGAATTTTAATATGATCTTCGTCTTCTTAATAAGCATCAGCCTCATCCAGGTCCTTATTTTCTTGGGACATCTTTTTCTTTATGACAGCTTCCTCCTTTTCTTTCCGGTAAACATCCCCGCCGCTTTCAGGGTTTTCTTCTTTTTCCTGGCTTTCAGCTTCGTCCTTAGCACTTTGCTGTCCCTGCGTCTCAGCAATCCATACGTGGGCTGGTTCTATACCGTCTCGGTCTCTTGGATGGGCATCTTTTACTTCTTGTTCCTGGGAGCGGTCTTCGCGCGCCTGAGCTTCTGGCTGATCGACCGTTTCCATCTGGGGATGGATATCAGATACGTGGCGGGCGCGCTGTTCGTCCTGGCCCTCTCCTTGAGCGCCTATAGTTTCGTAAACGCCTCCACCATCAGGGTCGCCCGCATCACCGTCAGGCTGCCCAACCTGCCTCCGGCCTGGCAGGGCAAGACGGCTGTCTTCGCAAGCGATCTCCACCTCGGCAATGTCCATGGGGCCGCTTTCGCCGACAAAGTCGCTACCGAGATCCAGGATCTCCATCCTGACCTCATCTTTTTCGGCGGCGACGTCTTCGACGGCGTACGTCTCGAGCCTGACGGCCTGGTCCGTCCCTTGGCCCGGCTGGCCGCGCCCATGGGCAAATATTTCGTTACCGGCAACCATGAAGAATTCGGAGATGATTCTTCCTTCCTGGAAGCCATCCGGAATATCGGCGTCCGAGTCTTGAATGATGAGAAGGTGGACGTCGAGGGTGTCCAGCTCCTCGGTGTCGATTATCTGGATACGCGCGACGGCGTTAAGTACCGAGCCGTCCTCGATAAGCTCAAGATAGACCCTTCCGAGCCGAGCATCCTTTTGAGGCACTCTCCCTTTTATCTCGATATGGCTGAAAAGGCAGGCATCAACTTCGAGATTTCCGGCCATACGCACGAAGGCCAGATGTTCCCCGCCAATCTCCTGACCCATTATATCTTCAAGGGCTATGATTACGGCTTAAAAAATTATGGTAAGCTTTTGGTCTATACTTCGAGCGGCGTCGGCACTTGGGGCATTCCTATGCGCATAGGCACCCGGTCGGAGATCGTCCAGATAACTTTTGAAAAATAATTTATGCCCAAAAAGATCTTGTATATATTTTTAATCCTGGCCACCCTGTCTTTGGCGACCGTCTTGAGCTTAAGATTCTTCAGTCATGAAGACGCTTGGATCTGTGAAGGAGGCCGATGGACGAAGCGGGGCGATCCCGGGAGCGAGAAGCCGTCTTTCGGTTGCGGCGCTGAAGAGAGGATCTTCCAAGGCATCGTAGAAGAAAACCTCGGCGACCGTTTCATCTTGAAAGAAAACAGCATCGAGAAAATAGAAGTGGCTTTGAGCGCCGAGACCAAGCTGATCGGCAAGGACGGCGGAACTTCAGACAAGAACGATTTGAGAAAAGGGTTTCCGGTCAAGGTTACCGCCATCTGGGACGGCAAGACCGCCGAGGCTGAGGAGGTAAGGATCATCGACGAGCCGAACATCATCGTCTATGGACCCGAGGCCGGTGCCACGGTCGGCCTGCCGCTTATTATCAGGGGCGAAGCCAGAGTCTTTGAAAATATTTTCAATTACCGCCTTAAAGATGAGAACGGCAAGACGTTTTACGAGAACCGGGCTTCGGCCGCCGCCCCCGCCGCCGGCCTCTATGGTCCTTTTGAGATTTCTTTCAATTATCCGGCTCCCGCGGGCGGCCGGGGCACGGTCGAAGTCTTTGACTATTCGGCCAAGGACGGCTCGGAGACCGACAAAGTCGATATTCCGGTGAGTTTCGATCAGGGGCAGCCGGTCTCTAAGTTCAAAGTATTTTTTCCCAACAGCCGGAAGGATCCGGGAGCCTCTGATTGCAATCGGGTCTTCGCGGTCGACAGGCGGGCGGGGAAGACGGGAGCGGCAGCCCGGGCGGCCCTGGCAGAGCTCCTCAAGGGTCCGGATGTCATCGAGGCCAAGGCCGGCTATTTTTCCAACCTGAATGAGGGGATCAAGATAAATAGTCTGAGCATCGATAAGGGGATGGCCAAAGTCGATTTCGATAAAACTATCGAAGCCGGAGTCGGCGGCTCCTGCCGGGTCTCCGGGATAAGGGCGGAAATAATCCAGACCCTGGAACAGTTTCCGACTGTCAAAGAGGTCATCATCTCGGTCGACGGTCGGACGGAAGACATCTTGCAGCCTTAAGATTATCTTTGATGATGGAAAAATTAAAAAAGGCCTCTAAAGAAAAGAGGCCTTTTTGTTATGACTATTTTTTAAACGTCTAAATTTTCTACCTTTTTGGCATGGGTCTGGATGAAGTGTTTGCGGGGAGCCACGTCGCCGCCCATCAACATGTCGAAGACTTCATCGGCCTGGGCCGCGTCTTCGATAGCCACCTGTTTCATTAGGCGCTTCTCGGGGTCCATGGTCGTTTCCCAAAGCTGCTCGGGATTCATTTCTCCCAAGCCTTTGTAGCGTTGGATATTGATCCTGGAAGGCGCCTTGCTCTTTTCTTTTTCCTCCTTCTCTTCTTCCGTCTCTTCAGTCTCGCCTTCTTCGATCTCGACGACTTCGCCGCCCAGCTCCTTGATTATCTTTTCCTTCTCCTCGTCGGAGTAGGCGTATTTGATGGCCGTGCCCTTTTTAAGCTGATAGAGCGGAGGTTGGGCGATATAGAGGTTGCCGTTCGTGACCAGGGGGGTGAAGTGCCTGAAGAACAGGGTCAGGAGCAGGGTCCGGATGTGGGCACCGTCGACGTCGGCATCGGTCATGATAATGATGCGGTGGTAGCGCAGCTTGGTAAGGTCGAACTGATCGTCGATATTGG
>JAKAJF010000041.1:0-1509 GCA_021813875.1 bacterium
GCCGGACGCGAGGCGAACAGCCGGGGGGCGACGAGCCAGGCGACGGCGCAGGCATCGTGCTGCGGATGGCCGAAGCCCGCGGCGTAATCGCGCATCGGCACCCGCTCCAGGATCGCGCGCGCCGCCTTGAGCTCCCGGTCCTTCACGGGTTTATAGACGAACCCGTAGGGGGCGGTCTCCATGGCCTTCTTGATGGCCATCTTCTGAGGCAGAACTTCGATCAGCTTGCGCCTGGCGACCAGATCGCCCGACTTGGCGACAGTGATCAATTTCTCGACCAGCGGCTTGACCGCCTTGGCTTTCGCCTCGGTGGTCTTCACCTTTTCATATATCAAAACGCTCGCGGCCAGATTCCTTAAAAGCATCTCGCGCGCTTCTTTCTTCCTGTCTAAGATTGTACCTTTTACTTTATGCCTCATATTTTTAATTAGGCCTTTTTAGCCTTTCCTCTTTTCTTCGGTTTTTCTTCCTCCGCTTCCTCCTCTTCGGCGGCGGTCTCTTGCTCTTCTTCAGCCGCGACTTCAGCCTTTTCCTGGCCTACGAGAGCGCCGAATTGATTAATTAAAATTTCAACTGATTGTTTAAAAGCTTCTTCCGGGGTCAAAGTTCCGTCAGTCAGGATGTCCAAGCTCAGTTTGTCCCAGTTGATCATCTTGCCGACGCGGGTATTCTCGATGTTGATGCCGACCGAGATCACCGGCGAGAAGATGGAATCGACTTCGATATAGCCGATCTCCTTGCTCTTTTCGCCGCGGCTCTCGATAGTCTCATAGCCTCGGCCGCGGGAGACGTAGATCTCCATCTTCAGGCTGCCGGCCATGTCGGTGATGTGGGCCAGAGCCAGATTGCCATTGATAACTTCGACTTCGCTGTTCTTGGTGATATCGCCCGCCTTGACTTCCTTTTCGCCATGGACTTCCAGGTCCAATTTGACGATTTCGTCGGAGTGGACCTTGAGCCTCAATTGCTTCAGGTTCAAGATGATCTCCAAAACATCTTCCTTGACGTGGGGAAGGGTCGAAAATTCATGGGTCACGCCTTTGATCTTCACGCCTACGACGGCGGCTCCCGGCAAGGAGGATAACAAAACTCTCCTCAAGGAGTTGCCCAGGGTCGTGCCGTAACCGGGGTAGCAAGGCTCGATGACGACCGAACCGCGATTCTGCTCTTCACCCTTTTTAAAATCGATTTTTTGAGGTAAGGCGATGTTTTGCATAATTTTTACGAATGTTAATTCGCGAAATAAATGAAGCTAATTATTATCTTGAGTAGAACTCGACGATGACCTGCGGGTTGAAGTTGATAGCTTTCATGTCCTCGCCGCCCGGGTTATGGAGGACTTTGGCGGACAGCTCGCCGGCGTTCAGGTTCAGCCAGCCGGGAGCGGCTGCCTTCTTCAAAGATTCGCCGAGATTATTGAAGGCTTTGGATCTCTTGCTCGAAGCGGCGACCGCGACGATGTCGCCGGTCCTGACGGTATAGGAAGGGATATTGACCTTCTTGCCATTG
>JAKAJF010000041.1:1519-7677 GCA_021813875.1 bacterium
GTCATTGACTTTGAAATGGCCGTGGCCGATCAATTCGCGGGCCTGGCTTCTCGATTGGGCGAACCCGGCGCGGTAGATGACGTTATCGAGACGCATCTCCAAGAGCTTGAACAAGTTCTCGCCGACATTGCCGGTCTCTTTCCTGGCTTTTTCGAAGGTCAGTCTGAACTGTTTTTCCAATAAGACGTACTGCTTCTTGGCTTTCTGCTTTTCCTGCAGCTGGGCGTTATAATCGGTCTTTTTCTGCCTGCCCTTGGGTCCGTGGATTCCCGGAGGATAGTTTCTCTTGACCAAGGCGCACTTGGTGGAATTGCAGCGTTCACCCTTGAGGTTCAATTTCTCGCCGATCCTTCTGCATTGTTTGCATTTTGGTTCCAAATTCTTTGCCATAATGTTATATTAAACCCTTCTCGGCTTCTTCGGCCTGCAACCGTTGTGCGGTACGGGGGTTATGTCTTTAATCGCGGTCACGATAAGGCCGTTGGCGTTCAGAGCCCTGACGGCGGATTCGCGGCCGGTGCCGACGCCTTTGACGAAGACCATGACTTCCTTCAAGCCTCGCTCCTTGGCGCGGTCGCAGGCGATCCTGGTGATGATGGAAGCGGCATAGGGAGTCGATTTCTTCGGGCCCTTGAATCCGGCCATGCCGGCGGAAGCCCAGGAAATGACGTTGCCGGTCAGATCGGTCAAGGTGACGATGGTGTTGTTATAGGTGGCATTGATGAAGACCTTGCCGGCCGGGACGGCCTTGTCGCTCTTCTTCTTCCTTGCCTTGCCTTTGACGGGCTTCTTTTCGTTCTTCCTCGCTTCGAGCTTCTTTTTGACATCCTCGGGGAGCTCTTCTGGGGTAGCGGTCGGCTCGGCCGAGAAATCGATGTCGAGGGCCTTCTCTTCTTTGACCTCTTCGTTTAAATTGTTTTTATTCTCTTCCATAGATTACTCTAAATTAAGTCTTTTGCGCGGCCGGTTTCTTTCCGGAAGTAGCCGTCCTTCTGATATTGCCCCTGACGGTCCTTGAGTTGGTCTTGGTGCGCTGACCTCTCGTGGGCAAGCCTTTGGCATGCCTAATTCCGCGATAACTGCCGATCTCTTTTAATCTTTTGATATTGCTTTGGATCTCTCGCCTAAGATCGCCTTCGACCTTATTCTGCTTTTCGATGATGACTCTCAATTTGTTGACATCTTCTTCGGCCAGATCTTTCACCCTGGTGTTGCCGTCGACTTTGGCCTGAGCGACGATTTCTTTCGATTTGGTAGGGCCGATGCCAAAAATATAGGTCAAAGCGATCTCGACCTTCTTCTCGTTTGGAATTGTGACGCCTGCGATTCTTACTGCCATATGATAAATAAGTTAATAATTACCCCTGTCTCTGCTTGTGTTTCGCGTTTTTGCAGATAACACAAACACGACCCTTTCTTCGGATGACCTTGCAATCTTTGCAGATCTTTTTTACGGAAGCTCTGACTTTCATAAATATTAATAATTAGAGTCTGTAAGTTATTCGACCCTTAGTTAAATCATAAGGGCTCATCTCGACCTTCACCCTGTCTCCGGGCAGAAGCCTGATCTTATTCATCCTCATTTTCCCGGACAGATGGCACAAAATTTCATGGCCACTTTCTAAAGCGATCTTAAAGGTTCCGGCCGGAAGCAGTTCCAGCACTTCTCCCTGGATCTCGAGAAAATCTTTCGAGGGTGATTCTTGATTCTTTTTTGCCATTAAAATAAAAAAGATTTGGCATCCCTTTTTATATTCGGAGTACCAAAACAATAAGGATATTTACCTTTATTCAAATACACAAGATATATTATATATGTAATCTCTGATGGTGTCAATAGTTAAGGACCTCCGGCTTATTTGAGCTAAAGTTAGGATAAAACCGCCTTGATGCGCCTGACCCCGGCCGAGGAGCTTTCTTCCTTCTGGATGGTAAAATGGCCTAACTCTGCAGTATTTTCAACATGGGGCCCGCCGCAGATCTCTTTGCTGACGACTTCTTCATTCCCGATGGTATAGACCTTGACCTTGGCGCCGTATTTGGCTTCGAAGACGCCCATGGCACCCTCTTTCTTGGCCTCCTCAAGGCCTATCTCCTTCCAAGTGACCGGCAGCTTCCTCTCGATCGCTTCGTTGACCAGCCGTTCGACTTCTTTGTTCTGCTCGTCGGTCATCTTTTCCGGGTGCGAGAAGTCGAAGCGCAGCCTTTCGGCGGTGATGTTCGAGCCTTTCTGGTAGACATGATCGCCCAGGACCTTGCGTAAGGCGGCCAGGAGCAGATGGGCGGCCGTATGCAGGCGCCTCGATTCTTCGCTCGCGTCCGCCAAGCCGCCCTTGAACATGCCGGCGGAAGCGGTGCGGGAAAGTTCCTGGTGTCTGGCCAGTTTTTCGGCGAACTCCTCTTCGTTCTTGATCTCTCCCCCCTTCTCGGCGATGATTTCCTTGGTCATTTCCAGCGGGAAGCCGTAGGTCTGAAAGAGGTCGAAAGCATGGCCGCCGGTTACACGCGCGCCGCTTGAGAGCAATTTTTCAAGCTCGGCCTCGCCTTTCTCGATGGTTTTTTTGAATTTGGCCTCTTCTTCCTTGAGCCAGTCGATGACTTTGTCGATATTCCTTCCTAATTCCTGATAGACGCCGGCGTAGTCATGAGCGACGATCTTGGCGATCTCTTTGGTCCAGGACTCTTCCGCGATGCCGATCTCCCTGCCGTAGCGGATGGCGCGCCTGATCAGGCGGCGGACGATATAGCCGCGGTCGGTATTCGAAGGCGGGACGCCCTTGTCGTCGGCCATGATGAAGGTGGCAGCCCTCAAGTGGTCGGCGATGATGCGCATGGCGCGGGTCGTGGCCTCGCTTTCGCCGTATTTCTTGCCGGACAGCTGTTCGATCTTGGAGATGATATTGGCAAAAAGTTCGCTCTTATAATTATCATCCAGGCCGTTCATGAGCGTCAGGACCCTTTCCAGGCCCATGCCGGTGTCGACGTTCTTCTGGGTCAGGAGCTCATAACTGCCGTCCTCGCGCTTGTTAAACTGCATGAAGACGTCGTTCCAGATCTCGACCCAGAGGTCATTGTCATCATTGAAGCTTTCCGGGACTTGGTCGGACGCGCCGGCCCAGTAAAACATCTCGCTATCCGGTCCGCAGGGGCCGGTGATGCCGGCCGGGCCCCACCAGTTGTTCTTTTTTGGCAGCCGGGCGATCCTTTTTTCAGATACGCCCAGAGAGCGCCAGATCTCGAAAGCTTCATTGTCGAAAGGGGCGTCTTCGTCGCCGGCGAACACGGACACGGCCAAGCGGTTCTTATCGAGCCCCAGCCACTCGGGCGAAGTCAGGAATTCCCAGCTCCAGCTCAAGGCTTCCTTCTTGAAGTAATCGCCCAAAGACCAGTTGCCGAGCATCTCGAAGAAGGTGTGATGGGTCGGATCGCCGACTTCGTCGATATCGGTGGTGCGGATGCATTTCTGGCAATTGGCCAGGCGGGTACCTTCGGGGTGCTTCTCGCCCATGAGATATGGCACGAGCGGATGCATGCCGGCGGTCGTAAAGAGGACGGTCGGGTCGTTTTCCGGGATCAAAGAGGCGCTTCCGATGATAGCGTGCCCCTTGGATTTAAAGAAATCTAAATATTTTTGTCGCAATTCTTTCGCAGTCATATGTAAATAAGGTCATTTCGAAGGAGTCCCGAAATTTGGGACGACTGAGAAATCCCGAGTTAGCTGAGATGTTAACGGGATCTCTCTCGCCAGTTGGCGGATCGAGATGATATTCTTTTTCAAATATATTGTAAAGTATATTAAATAAAGCTAATTTTTGCAAGAAAAAAGGCGCCTTGAGAGGTTTGCGCCTTTGACTCCTTTATTTTTAAGCACAAGGTGCATTGATGGCTTGTTTGAGGCATCGGATTACGGGGTTTTTAGGGCCCGAAGTACGGATGCCTCAAACGAAGGCGAGGAGGAACCATTTCCTCGCGAGGGGGAAAAGAAAATGATGGCGGCCGGGAAGCGCTTAAGTCAAAGATTGCCAAAAGGCTTGCATGGAGTTGACTCCGAGCGCACTTCCCGGGAAAGGGCAGACAGGAAAGGAGGAGAATCCAAAACCCGCCTGCGGTTATGTTGATATTATATCAAATTTTTAAAAATAAAAAAGGTACGTTTCAAACGTACCGCTTCGAGGTCAAAGAGATACCGATCGCCTTCCTTCCGAGGTGCTTTTTGCTCAAAGGAGTTGGCAGGAAGCTCTTTTCTTTAAAGACTCGGCCTTAGACCTGAGAAGCTTGGGGACACTGTCAGGCCGTTTTGGGAGAAAATTCCCCTGATTTCCGCCCTGGCCGGTGCCTTGGTTATATGCCCGCCGTCTTCGCTGCGCCGGAGGTCTTCTTCGTCCGCGTCGTCGTCTCGTCGCCCATCTCGGTCTTCTTGCCGGATATAAGCGTGTTCGGGTATGCGCCGTCTTCGGTCCTCGAGGTAGTGGTCCTGCTCGCGAATGAGGTCTTCATGGGTTTTGTGCCTCCCTTGTGACTGGTTTCGGTTTCGCGGGAAATGGCATCCGCGGCTTCTTGTTCTTTCGCCCTTGAATGATCGATCTCTCCCCTGTTGCCTTTGGCAACTATTTTTTCCTCCTTTCTCGGGGTGGATAAGTTGATTTAATTTTAGCAATAAAAGAAAAAGGCGTCAAAATAAGAGTATCGTCCGGATCTGCCGGCCGGCAGGAAATCCCGCGGAGATTCAATTTAACCTCGGGATTTCTCCTTCGCTCCGCTCTCTCGAAATGACATTTAGACTATAATACCCCCGCCCAAGACTTCGTCGCCTTTATAAAAGACGACGCTCTGGCCCGGGGTGATGGCACGCTGGGGTTCGGCGAATTCGACCAGGTAGCGACTCCCTTTTTTAGTGACGACGCACTTAACCGGTTTATGGCGATAGCGGATGACCGCTTCGCATCTTAAAGGCAATTGAGGTTCTTCGCCAGAGATCCAATTTACTTTCTTCGCCGTCAGTTTATCCGAAAAGATGGATTGGTCATTGCCGTCCTTAGCGACGTAAAGGGCATTTGTCGAGTAATCAAGTTTGACTACGTAAAAGGGCCCCGTCCCGCCAATCTCGACGCCCTTCCTCTGGCCGATCGTATATAAAGGCAGGCCCTGATGCTCGCCGATTGCCTGGCCCGATTCCAGAATGATGATCGGTCCTTTCTTCAATTTCAAGTGCCTTTTTAAAAATTCATTATGGCTCTTTTCGGCGATGAAGCAGATTTCCTGGCTCTCCTTCTTCTCGGCGACCGGCAATCCGGCCTGCTTGGCCGCGCGCCTGACCTTCGGTTTAGTCAGATTTTCCAAAGGGAATAAAAGATGGGCCAGTTCATCCTGATTGAAGGTATAGAGGAAATAAGATTGGTCCTTTTCCTTGTCCGTCGCCCGGAAAAGCTTATAGATGGTTTTGTCGCCTCTCTTTACTTTCTTGATCTTGGCGTAATGCCCGCTCGCCACGTAGTCGAAACCGAGCCCCCTGGCTTTTTTGAGCAAGAGACCGAGCTTGACCCGCTTATTGCACCTGACGCACGGGTTCGGCGTCCGCCCGCCGGCGTATTCGTCCAGAAAATCATCCACCACTTCCTTCTTAAAGACTTCATCGAAGTTGAAAGTATATAGAGGCATCTCGAGCTTATGGCTAACCCGGCGCGCGTCCAACAGGGCTTTTACGGAGCAGCATTTATTCTCGGCCGTGTCGGCGCCCGGGAGATTTTCTTTCCAGAAATGCAAAAACACCCCAACCGCTTCCACCCCCTTGCCCTTCAGGAGTTTGGCGGCTACGGAGCTATCGACGCCTCCGGACATGGCGACCATGACTTTGTCTCTTTTCGTTTTCATATCGATATCTTAATGAAAACCTCTTATTTTTGCAAATTAAAAATGACCCCTCCCGGGGCCATTTACTTTATTTCAGGAAATTCCTTTTTGACGGCCGCCTGGGCGGCCTCTGGCAAGAGGCTGAGTAATTTATCGAGATAGATCTTCTCCTTATCCTTGTCCCCTTCTTTCTGATAGATCTTGGCCAGGTCGTAAAGAGAGTCGGGCTGGCCGGGGATCGAAGCCAGGACGGATAAGAAAATCCTTTCCGCGAGCGGCAGGTCGGCGGCTCCGTTCCGGGAAAGATA
>JAKAJF010000042.1 GCA_021813875.1 bacterium
CCTCCGCTCCAATCCGACTGGCTAAAGGCACCGCTGGCCGAATAAGCCGGCAGCGCCGAAAAAGATTGGCCGATCAAGAAGGCGAACAAGGCGAAACTGGTTAATAATTTAAAGACTCCCGTCCTTGGAATTTTCTTCTGTCCTTGATTCATAGTGAAAAAATTTAATAACTTTATTTATTAAAATTATAGCAAATTTAATAAAAACTGTCTCGCGTCCGAAGCCGGAACTCTGCTTTCTGCCCCACCAAAAAAAGAACACGCCCTTCTCGAGAGGGCGTGTTCTTTTTGTGCGCCGTGCTGGATTCGAACCAGCGACCGTTTGCTTAAGAGGCAACTGCTCTACCAGCTGAGCTAACGGCGCAATCTTCTTATCTGACCGGTAGCTGGGGTGAGGATTGAACTCACGACCTTGGCGTTATGAGTGCCACGCTCTAACCAACTGAGCTACCCAGCCAAAAACAATAAATGATGCAAATAAATGGTCCTTGCATCAGTCTAAAAGTATTATAGGATAATCCCTATTTTTTTTCAAGAGCTTATTTTTCAATAATAAAAGCACCATTTTAAGAGTCCGATGGTGCTTTTGTTCCCCATGCTTATCTCACGAGTACTCATGAGATAGGAAAGAGAGGCTATGCTAAACCGCCAAACTTCTTTGTGAGTTGTTGGCTCATCATAGCCTTTTTCCATTTCTTCCGTAAAAAGAGAACTTCCTAAAATTTTGACAAAGAGCGGTCGGCGGTTCCTTCAAGAAGGCCGCAATATAATAAATTAATTATATTCTTTCTTAAAATCGATGCCCCGATAAAAATATTTCAAGATGTCCTGCCAGCTCTTATTCTCGTCGGCCGCCATGATCAGGGCCGCCCGGGCGCTCATGCCCACGCCGTGGCCCCAGAGAGTCTGGCCGGCGTCTTCGGGGATAGGGACGCTCACCAACCAAGGCTTGGCCGAGCCGCCCCAGACTTCCTGCCAATCCCGGCTACGGCCGTCGCTCCTTGAATAATAGGGGGTGACCACGATTTCGTTGTTATAAGCCATGACCATCCCTCTGGTCTCGTCGCTGGCTCGGGCCAATTTAGGCATGCGGATCTCCGAATTATAGCCCCGGTAGACCTGGTCATAGACGGAATCGACATGGAAATGTTCGCTCGCGTGCTTGGTAGAGCCGTCGGGTACGCCGTTCTCGACGCCGCGGTTGTAATGGTACATGGCGTAGGTCCTGGCCGCGGTAATCAAAACTTTCTGGAATTCCTCCGGCGAAGCGTTCGAGGTTTCGGCCAGGCCTTTCAGATAATCTTCGATCGGCAATTCATTGATGGCCCAATAATTTCCGGTCTGGGCGCTATAATGGAATTCCATGATATTACGGAAACGGTTGTCGTTCAAGGAAGAGTTCCAACCCGGACGATTGATAAAATCCGGCAGAGTGACGACCGCTCCTTTATTTCTGGGGACGAAACGGATGAAGTCGGAGGTATATTTGGTCGAACTATTGGTTGTGACATAATAGACCTTTTTGGAGAAATCGAAGCCAGTGATGATGACGGTATTAGGAGCCAGGCCGGAGAATAAGATATTTTGGCCGGCATAGATGTCAAAATATTGGTCGACCGTCACTCTCTGGGCGTCTTTGGTCTTGAAGATCCCCACCCTGATGGTCGGCTCCTGGCCGAGCGCGCCGTATTGGCTTTCGCCGTTGGTCTGATCATTCTCCTTCGAGTCGGTCTGACAGGCATCGTGATCATTCCCCGCAGCCGCGCCCACGGCAGCTATGCAGAAGGCCGGTTTAGCCGCGGTCGGAGCGGGAAGAGGGGCGGCCGGAACACTCGCGGCCGGGGCGGCCGGCTTATTCACGCTTACCGTGGCCGGCGCCTGGACCTTGTTCAGAGCGGCCTCATCCTTGAGCTTCACAAAAAGACGTACGGCCGTACCTAGGATCGGCTGGTTGTCTTTGACCAGCTGGAAGCCTTCTTGGATGTCTCCGTTCAGGCCGCTGGGAGCTTTCAGGGAAACGGACAGGGAGGCGGTCCGCCCAGGGGCGATATCTTTGCCCAAGGCCGCCGGACGATAATAATTGAGCCAATTATCCCCCTTAAATTTGGAGAAGCTCCTTAAAAAGGGGCCTGTCTCTAAAAAAACTTTGTCCTTTCTCCAAATTTGGCTGCCGGTATTCTTGATAGTGATGGTGATGCTGGTCTCTTGGCCCGCGGCCAAGGCGAGATAAACGGTCGGGTTGGTGACTTGGCCTTGAAAGTCCAAAGCGGCGGCTTCGGCGGCTTCGGCGCCCAGGAGGTTGTTTCCTCTGATCCGAGGACGGGGCTCTTGGCTTTCTAGGCGATAGATCTTTACTCCCCTGGCCTTGTCCATCTTGGCCAAGGTCGACTGATAGATCATGCTCAATCCCTGGGCGCAAGCTACTACAACAAAAAAAGCAATGGACAAACTTAGAAGGAGTCCAGACCAGCTGAACTCTTGCTCCATTGCTTTCTTTTTGACGATGTTGTAAGACCTCCAGCTAATGCGGCCCAAATCAAAAGCATTAGCGGCGGTATTGGCGCGAAACATTTTTTTATTTTTGTTTTTATTTTTATTTTATATCTCCATTGTAGCAAATTTCATCCCTTCTGTCAATGAAACCGTCCATTTCTTATCAATTTTTGGTATAATTTCAAGTAAATTTTAGCGCTTTCCGTCCAGGAAAAATCTTTTCTCATGCCCGCGGCCCGGAGACCTTTCCACAGCCGGGGACGATGATAAAAGCTATCTATGGCCGTGGCAAGAGCGTGGTATAGGGCCTTGGCCCGGAACTCTTTAAAGGCAAACCCTGTCTTCCTGTCGACGGTGTCGGCCAGCCCGCCGGTCGATCTAACTACCGGCACGGTTCCGTAACGCATGGCGATCATCTGCCCCAAGCCGCAGGGCTCGAAACGCGAAGGCATGAGGAAAATGTCGGAACCAGCGTATATCTTGTGGGCCAGACCTTCATCAAAACCGAACCTGGCGGCTACCTTGTCCGGGTATTTCTTGGCCAACTTCTTGAGACGATTCTCATATTCTTTCTCGCCGGCGCCTAAAAAGATGAATTGGCAATCAAGATCGGCAAAATCATCGGTGATCAGCTCGAGGCCTTTCTGCCAAACCAGGCGCGAGACCAAAGAAACCACGGCCACCCGCGCGTCTTGCGGCAGGCCGAAGCGCCGTTGGAGTTCAAGCTTATTGTCTATTTTGGATCCAAGATCAGGCGCGGAAAATTTCTTCTTAAGGAAAGGGTCGTTGGCCGGATCGAAAAAATCCGTGTCGAGCCCGTTCAAGATGCCCCGAAGATCCTTTCTTCGGGCGGCTAAAACTCCTTCCAGGCCCACTCCCTGTTCCGGGGTCAGGATCTCGCGGGCGTAAGTAGGGCTGACGGTAGTGATAAAATCCGAGTTAAGAACCCCCCGGGCCATAAAATCCTGGCTGATCTGCGGGGGAAAACCGCTAAGGACGGCCAAATTTTCCCTCTTGAAGAATCGACCGTCCATCAAGCCTTGGTTGGCAAGATTATGAATCGTAAAAACGGTCTTGATCCTAATTCCGCTCCTCTTCAAATAATCCGGCACCAGGGCCGTATGCCAATCATGGAAATGGAGGATGTCGGGCTTAAAATCCAACTTTTCGAGGGCGGCCACCGCCGCCTTGTCAAAAAAGGCGAAGCGCCTGATGTCGTCCTGCCCGCGCGTGTATTTCTTACCCTTGGCCAGCCGCCCGCCCGCATAGATCTCCTTGCCGCGAAAATAAGGATGCTTGACCAGATAGACAGTCGTTCTCGAACCGGGCAAGACTGTCCGCCAGAGACTCGCCTTCTCTTTCCGGCCGCCCTCGGCCACCTCGAAAGAGAAGACTTTAGAAATCTTTTGTTTCCGCGGAGAGACAAGGCCGTAGAAGGGCAGCATTATCCTCGTATCCACGCCTAAAGCGCCCAGGGCGGCTGGCAGGGCGCCGACGACGTCTCCCAGGCCGCCGACCTTCACCAGGGGAGAGGCTTCGGCGGCGAGCATTAATATTTTTATTTTTCTCCTATCCATTTTAAGATTTTCTCGACCAATTTTTGATCAGGCAATTTTTCAGTCTCAATGATAAGATGAGGCAGGCTCGTCTTGCCGATCTCCTTCAGATATTCGCTCTGCTGGGCCAGATACCATTCCGGATCACGGAGGATCCGCTCATAATGAGGATACAGGCCGAGGCGATCCTTAATCCTTCTCTCAAGCTCGTTTCTGTCGGGCGGAAGGAGGACAAGGATGATTTTGAAATTCAAGCTTTTCAAAAATTCTTCTTCTTCGCGGAAATCGACCTCGACCTGCCAATGCAGGCGGTTATAGATGATGTCGGAAAGATGGAATTTTTCCAAAATCAGATTGGAACCTTCCAGAGTCTTCAAGATTTTGAGGTAATCCCTTACGACCGCCTTCCCGTTTTCAGTCCCATAGACTCCGACGTCGCAATTGAACCAATGACAGCCGTCCAAGATGACTTTGTTGCGGTTATATCTGGGCTCCAAATAATCATAGACCTGGGACATCAGCCAGCTCTTCCCGGACAATTCCGCCCCCTCGAAGATGAGATGATGAGCCATATTACCCGATGACTTCTTCAATGCCTTTCAGATGGGCCGAATCTATTTGGAAATAATCCAATGAATCGCGGATCGGCTGATTGCCCTCGAATTTGTGAAAGTCAGAACCGCCGGTCATCATAAACCCCAGCTCCTCGGCCATAAATTGCGCGTACATGACGGCGCCGATGGAATGGTGGGGCGACAAGACCTCCATGCCGTCAAGACCGAGCTTTTTCAAGCTCGATAAGAAATTTTTCTGGAGCTGGTTGTATTTGCCGGGATGGTTCAGAATCAGCTGCCCTCCGATCTTCTTCCTTAAACGGACGATCCTTTCAATGTTGACATAGGTTTCGAACAGGCGGCCGATCTCGGGATTGTAAAAATAAGCGGTGATAATCTCTTCTTCGCGCGGTTTCTTGGAATGGAGCTCCCGTTGGATCTTCTTGCGGTTAAAAGGATTTTTCAAAATATCGTCCACAAGATGATTGATGGCCACGTAATGATTATATCTATCTAAAATTTTATTGATATCAATCCTGAAGCCGCGGCCGTTGAGCTTCTTCAAGATCGTCCTTATTCTCGCCTTCCGGCGGACCTGGGTATTTCTCAAGAGTTCGTGGAGCTCGGGGCTCTTTTCGTCGAAATTGAACCATAGCAGGTTGAATTTCCGGCTGCGGAGCTTGACATAAAGCTCCATGCCGACGATGGGCCTGATGCCGCGCTTTAGGCAGGCCTGCCTGAATTCAGCCAGACCGGCGACCGTGTTATGGTCGGTCAGGGCGGCCACCTTGACGCCGTGCCCATGGATGAAATCCACCAATTCCCGCGGCGCCAGATAGCCGTCCGAATAGGTGGAATGGAGTTGAAGATCGATACGCATTTAAATTTTTAAATTTTTAGAGACTAAATCAAAGAGAGGCTCCGCCCTTTCGACCTTGTTCAGATGGCTGGTGAGGAAAAAGATGGCGGTTCGGAAAGCCGTCCAGTTATAATAAAGGTCTATCCTTTCCTTGAGAGAAGGGTCCAGATCTATTTTAGCATGCTTCAGATAGCTTTCCAAAAAGATTTTTTTGATATTTTCGCAGAAGCCGGCGTCGCCGATCTTGCGCTTGCACATGTACTCCACCTGCTGGAGGAAACCGCCCAGGTCGCGGGCGAAATCAGACAGGCAGAGATCAGTAAAATCAATGACCCCGATCTCGGCGTCTCCCGTCTTGATGATGTTCTCCGGATGGGCGTCGCCGTGCACCAGCCAGCGCTTTTCCGTGCCATCCAAGAATTTTTCTTCGCCGGCGATCAATCTTTCGTAGATGGTTTTGGCCCGGTCATAATATTCCGGATGTTTCTCCTTGATCTTTTCCAGGATGTGCCCGACTCCGGGGACGATGTTCTTGATCCGGCTGTTATGCTGGAAACTCTCAGTGCCTTGGATGGGGAGCCGGTGCAACTTGGCGAACCAGGCCGCGGCTTCATCGACGATCCTTTCGATCTCCGCCCGATCCCTGATCTTGATAAAATGATAAAGGTTGTCGCCCCTGACCCCCTCATAAAAAGTGGCCCGGAAATAATCGGAGTAAAAAAGCGGATGGGGGATGGTCGTGCCGCCCTTGTCGAAATCATGATGCCACAGGAACCGCAAGGCTTCATAAACGTTCTTCCTCGGTTCATGGCTATGGGCCGAACAGAAGATGTCAACCGTCTTGAGCCCACCTTTATCGTCCAAAAAGTCGGTCTTGAATTCAATCACCACGTGATAGGTCGTCTCCCAGATCAATTTCTTGTGGGGAATGATCCTTATGCCTCCAATCTCCTTGAATGCCGGATAAAGAGGCAAGACTTCCTTCTTGAAAAGTTCCCTGACGAAAGCTTCATCTAAAAGCTGATAAATTTTATTCATCTGAGCTGAAGAAAGCGAGTTAAACTTAGGTTTAATGCCATCCTCTTAATATTTAACCTCCTATTTTTTCTTCCAGTATTTCCGCCAATGCCTCTCCCAGACCAGCTTCCTGATTTCCGAATTTAATTTCTCCGCTCTTAGCTTGGCCGGCCTGGTCCCGATGTCGGCCAAGCTCCTTATCGCTCTGACCAGCTCATTGGTCCCGCGCTCGATTTCATCCGGCCCCCAGGAGATGGGGCCGAAGACATGCTTCAAGTCTTTGGCCGAAGCCCACCAGAAAGTGCAGCTCGCTAATCCCCGGACCAGATGCCAGCGGAACCAATAATGATTCTCGTCCCTTTTGAATTTTTCTCCCGTCTCATAGGCCAGGGCGGCCAGCTTCCAGAGCCTGACCTGGATGGAATTTTTCTTGTCGGCCCATAGGGCGAAGGGTCGGCCGGCCCTGAGTTCTTCTTCGGTCGATTCCCAGGTCGAAGGGACGAGAGAAGCTCTGATCGGCTTCTTGCCTCTGATAAATTCGGAAATGGTCGACGTTTTGATCCCTGTCTTTAGGATCTTTTCAAAATAGGCGTCCGGATCCTCATGCCTCAAGCCGTAAAGCTCGCCGTCGGTAGCGGTCACGAGCGCGCCCTCGGCATCAGATTTCAGAAGTTTTTCCGGGATGTAACTCTGGGAAAATTCCCTCGAACGGAAAAGGACCTTCAAGCCGCTATTTCCATCAAGATAGACCCGGCCCGGCTCCGCTTGCCCGAGCTTGCCGGTACAAGAGATCTCATCAAGGATCAACCATTCATAACCGAGCTTCTTGACCAGTTTGGCGGCCTTGGGACTATAAGCCATTTCTGGCAGGAAAAAACCCCTGGGTTTGACTTGGAAATATTTCTCAAGGATGGCTTCGTTCTCCAAGATCTGTCTCTCGGCTTCCGCCTCCGGGATGAGCGGCAAGAGGGGGTGGTAGGCGGCGCTGCCGACAAGTTCCGCCTGGCCGCGCCTGACCAGACGGGATAGGCGCTCCAGCAGACTGGAATAACCCAGATCTTCCCAGCGCAAGATCAAGCAGCCCGAGATATTCAGGGTGAATCTTGTCCGGGGATGCTCTTCGAGCGCCCT
>JAKAJF010000043.1 GCA_021813875.1 bacterium
TCGATGGTGGCCTTATTCTCTTCCGGAGAGAAGACGATACGGTCCACGTTGATGAGCCTCAAATTATTTTCCAGGGCGGCCAGCATATTCTTCAGCCCCACATAATCGATGCCGGCCAGCTCCATGCTGATCTTCAAGCTCTTTACCCCGGCGGGCAGGTTGGAGGCCGCGGCCGGACCGGAACTGCCCGGGCCGGCGGTCTTATCTTCGTCCTTCTTGGTGACGCTCAAAGAAGTCAATAGCAGGCCGCTTCGCGCGGCCATGCTTTCGACCTGGGGCAGGAGATCTTCCTGATCGTCAGAACTCGGCAGGATGGCGGCGATCTTTTCGATATCCCGGGGATCTATCTGATTATAGGCGCCCTCGAGCTCCTTCAATTTGGAAAAATAAGCCTGTTGCTCTCCATAGTCGGCTTGCAGCTTGGCAGTCTCGGCGCTGAGCTGGTTAAGCTCGGCGTACTTGGGCCTGATTAAGAAGAAGAAAGCGCCGGCCAAGAGGAGCAGGCAGATCCCTAAGACGAGCAGACGGAAATATTTGATCAAAAAGACATTAAGTTCCATCTTCCCTTTTTTAATTTTTGGTTCCTTCTCCATTTAATTGGAAATGTTATAAAAGATTGCCGGATCAACGGTAAGCTCCAGGTCGAAATCGATATTCTTGGTCTTTTTGTCGTCGGCAACCTGGAGCTTTCCGCCCCGGGTAGTGGCTGAAATCACCTTTTTGTTATTTTTCAAAACATCGATCTGGTCGACTATGGAACCGAAATCTTGGGCGCGGGCGGAAATCTTATATTTTCCGGAAGTGTCTCCCGCGAAACTGATGAGATAGACGTTCTTCAAGATATTAGCTTCTAAGAACCGGAGGAAGTTGGTCCAGTAGATATGTTTGTTGAAAAGGTCCGAGGTTGTCTTTAAAGTTTTTTGGAAATCAGAAATCTCTCCGGAAATCCCCTTCTTGGAATTGATCTTGGCCATGATGAAATCATAATTGGCCCGGGCTTCCTGATTCTTGGCCCGCTCTTTCTTTTCGGAAGCCGAAAGGCTGATCAGAGGGAAGGAGATGATCAATCCGGTCAGGACCAGACAGAAGATCAGGAAAGAAATATTTTTCTTCCATTCGAAAAAACTGACGATTTCCTTATTGACCAGGTTGGTCTCGAGGATATCCGCGTGTTCGCCCGTCTCAGCGGCGGCCGGAGCCGGCGCTTCGGGTTCTGACAAGGCCTTTCCCTGTCCCTTCTCTTTTTTCTTGAATATTTTTTCAAAGAAGCTCTGGCCTTTTTCTTTTCCTTTTTCAGAGACGGGCTCAGGGCTCTTTTCTTCCGGGACCAGCTTCAGGATTTCTTTCTTCGGGGCTTCCGACTTAGCCTTGGCTTCGGCCTTCTTATAATCGATGAGGATCTTTTTCTCTTTCTTGAATACCCCCTTCAAAATATCTCCCCAAGACCTCTTCTTTAAATTTTCTAAAGTCCTGGATTCTTCCCTCTTGATGGCCTCCAGGACCGCCTGACGGTGATCCTTGAAACCCTCCTCCTTCTTCTCGGTTTTTCCAAGAGGCGCCGGACCCTTCTTGAAGAAAGAAAAAAGACCGGAAGCCTTTTCCTTCTTACGGTCCGCCCCTCCTTCTGCCTCCGTCTTGACCCATTCGATCTCTCTTTTTCTCTCTTTATGGGGCTTTCTGCTTTTTTTATTTCCTCCGAGGAAATTTATCTCGGCCATATTATTCAAGCTCCCTCATACTCAAGCCGATGGCCACCGACATCGAAGGGCCGATGGCGTCAAGGACCGGCTTCAAGTCGGTCGGGCAATAGACCCGGGACCAAGGATCGCCGATCACTACTTGCTTGTCTAAGATCTTCGATAAGAAAGCGGGCAGGTTCGCCAAGAGCGCCGACCCTCCGGACAGGATGACTTTCTCGACCCCGGCCCCGTTCTTGCTCTGGAAAAGGTTCAAAGTATATTTGATCTCATTGATGATCGGGGAGATGGTTTCGGTGATGGTCTTGGGGATGATATCGGTCTCTGAGCCGGGGTTGCCGATGCCGAGGTCATATTTGAACTGTTCGGCCCGTTCGACGCCGATGTTCAAGTTATTGCCGATGGCCGTGGTGATGGTTTCACCGCCGATGTCGATGCTACGGCTGAGCATGGGGATGCCCTTACTGACGATGGAGATGTCGGTGGTGGTGGCCCCGATCTCGACGATCATAACCGTGGATTTATCATTGCCCAGAAGCGACCTCACTAGGGCGAAAGTCTCGGTCTCCAGGCTCAAGAGGTTGATCTTGGCCTCCCGGAAAGTCTCGATATATTTCTTGACCAGCATGCGCGAAGCGCCGGTCAGGAAAACCTTGACGTTCTTGGAGTCTTTCTCCGCCTCATCCTCGATGATCTTCCAGTCCAGGATCATCTCTTCGAGGGGCAGAGGGATGACTTTCTTGGCCTCCCAGTTGACGGCGGCGGCGATGTCTTTCTTATTGACGCTCGGCAGGTTCAGGATTGAAGAAAAGACCGAGAAGGCCGGCAGGGCGGCGACGGCGTTCCGGGAAGTCATGCCGGCCTTTTCCCAGATCTTGTTGATGATCTCGGCCGTCCGGGACACGTCAGCCTTCCAATCCCTCTTCACGCCGCTTTCTTTGTTCTCGCTGAAGCCGTAGCTGAAAAGTTTCATCCGTCCGGCGTCTTTTTGGAGCTCGACCAGTTTGACGCTGGAGGTGCCTATATCGATGCCCAGATAATTCTCTTCTTTTGAAAATAATAGACCCATAGAGATTTCCCCGATCCTTAAAAAATCTTTATTATATTTTTATAATATTATATAATGGATACAGGAGAATGATAAAATGATTTTCTTATTCAATTATAACATAAATCGGCTTGTTCCAACAATACTATGTCCTTCTTCGAAAAATATAAAAAAATAATTTTCGCCGCCGGCTTCCTCTTGGTGGTCTTTATCTTCGGCTACCTGATCTATTCGACCTTCTTCAAAGGCAGCCTGCCGGCCCCCGGACAGCCGAATAACCAGCCGGCCGCTTCGAGCACTCCGGCCGGAGAATTGCCGACCTCGGGAGCCGGAACCGGCCAGGTCGCGGAACAGCCGCCTGCGGCGGGCGGCCTGCCCCAGGGAGGAGCGACCAACGGGGCCAGCCCGATAGCCGATGGCGGCCTGACCCAGACCGCGACCTTGAACCAGGCCCCCAGCCTGGGCGTGACCATGGGTTCGGACGGCTCCGGCCTCCAATATTACAACCAGGCCGACGGCAAATTCTATCGCATAGACAAGGATGGCAACGCTACGCCCTTGAGCGACCATGTCTTCTATGACGTCCAGCAGATCACCTGGTCCCCCGCCAAGGACAAAGCCATCCTTGCTTATCCGGACGGCGCCAAGATCGTCTATGATTTTACCAACAATAAACAGGTGACTTTGCCGAGCCATTGGAAAGATTTTGACTTCTCCCCCTCGGGAAGCCAGATCGTCCTCAAAAGCATGGGGGTCGATCCGGACAACCGCTGGCTGGCCGTCGCCAACAATGACGGCTCCAAGGCCAAGCTGATCGAGGCTATCGGAGACAACGAGGCCAACGTCTATCCTTCCTGGTCCCCCAACAACCAGATCGTCGCCATGTACACCCAGGGCGTCGATTTCGACCGGCAGGAAGTCTTTTTCGTCGGCCAGAATAATGAAAACTTCAAATCTACCGTCGTCGAGGGGCGCGGCTTCGAACCTAAATGGGACCCGGCCGGCGACAAACTGCTCTATAGCGTCTATTCGAGCCAGAACGGCCTGAAACCCTCCCTCTGGATCGTGAACGCCCAAGGAGACGCCATCGGCTCGGGTAGGAAAGACCTGGGAGTCGATACCTGGGCCCATAAATGCACCTTCGCCCAAGACAGCCTCTACTGCGCGGTTCCCGACCAGCTCGAAAATGGAGCCGGGCTCTTTCCGGAACTGGCGGCGCATACCAACGACCTTCTCTATCGGATCGATCCACAAACCGGCCTGAAGAAGCTGGTCGCCATCCCCGACGGCAAATTCAACATGTCCAACCTGATGATCTCGGACAATGGCTATTATCTTTATTTTACTGATGGAAATAATATTCTTCATAAAATAAAACTTAAATAATATGCTCAAAAACAAGAAGAAATTTCCCACCGCTCTCTTTATTACCGCTTCCTTGGCCTCTTTGGCGCTCCTGCCGGTCTTCTTCCGGGCCTTTCAGTCAGCCTTAAGCTCGTCGGGGAGCGACAACCAGACTTATGTCATCGCCGGCAACCGCCAGCCGGCCGATTCCGACCCTTTGATCACTAAAGTCCCCGGCCCCAAGGACGCCATCAAGGCGCCCGTCGTCACCCAGAATGATCCGAGCCTCGGACCCGCCGACGCCCCTGTCTCCCTGGTCATCTTCTCCGATTTCCAGTGCGATTACTGCCAGAAGCAAGAAACGGTCCTGAAGCAGCTCCAGGAACAATATGGCGATAAGATCAGGATCGTCTGGAAGGATTATCCGGAGAACGACCTGAATTCGGTCTCTTTCAAGGCCAGCTTGGCCGGACGCTGCGCCCAAGAACAGGGAAAATTCTGGCCCTATCACGACCTTCTCTACCGGGCCAAGGATCTGCGACCCGACCGGTTCTCCGCCCTGGCCGCCGGCCTGGGGATGGATCAGGCCCGCTTCGAAAGATGCTTGAGCGACAACGACGGCCGGAACAGAAATAAGATCATGAATGATATCCTCGAAGCCGACGCCCTGGATATCACCGGCGTGCCCTTCATCTATGTCAACGACCAGGAACTGATGGGCCAGACCAGCCTCCAGGAGTTGAAAGACCTGATCGATAAAGAATTGACTAAATAAAATGCCCTCCAAACCGACCACCATCTTCGCTTGCCTGAACTGCGGCGCCCAATCTCCCAAGTGGAGCGGGCGCTGTTTAGAATGCGGCGCCTGGGGGACCTTGAAGGAAGAGCTCCGGGAAAAAGGCGGGGCCGAGAAGGTCTCCGTGCCGGCCCCGGAGCTGATCGATTTTAAGGAAGTCAGCGAGGAAAAATTGTCGCGGTTCCTGACCGGCATCGACGAAGTGGACCGCGTCTTGGGCGGCGGCCTAGTCCCCGGCTCCCTCATCCTCCTTTCCGGCGAACCTGGCATCGGCAAATCGACCATCGTCGCCCAGATCGCCGAGAGCCTGGGCACGAAAGAGCTGCCCGTCCTTTACGTCTCGGGCGAGGAATCGGCCGGGCAGATCAAGGGCAGGCTCCAGAGGCTCGGCACCGACCTGGGAAAGATCCGCTTTTTAAACGAGACGAGCGCCGAAAAGATCGCCGCCGCCGCCGAAAAACTCCTGCCCAGACTGGTGATCGTCGATTCCATCCAGACCGTCTACTCGTTCTTGGTCGAAGCGGAAGCCGGGGGCTTGAACCAGATCAGGGCGACGGCCGCCCGCTTTCTTGAACTGGCCAAGCAGAAGAATGTCGCCGTCATCCTGATCGGCCACGTCACCAAGGACGGCCAGCTGGCCGGTCCCAAGGCCTTGGAGCATCTGGTCGATACGGTCATCTATCTGGAGACGGAAACCTTGCATGACTACCGCATCCTGCGGGCCACCAAAAACCTCTTCGGCTCGGTCAACGAGGTCGGCATCTTCGAGATGACCGGCGCCGGCTTCAAAGAAATCAAGAATCCCTCCGCCATCTTTTTGGACGAAGTCGGCGAGAGCCTGTCCGGATCGGTCATCAGTTCGGTCATGGAAGGCTCGCGGCCCTTCCTGGTCGAAGTCCAGGCGCTGGTCACCAAGACCGTCTTCGGCTACCCGCAACGGAAAGCCTCCGGCTTCGACCTGAACCGCCTCCAGGTCCTCTCGGCCGTCCTGACCAAACGCGCCAAGGTCAATCTAAGCAACCAAGACATTATCCTGAACGTCGTCGGCGGCCTGAAGATCAACGACCCGGCGCTCGACTTGGCCGTCTCGGCCGCCATCATCTCCTCCCTCCTGAACCAGACCGTCGACCGCCAGACGCTCGTCTTGGGCGAAGTCGGCCTCGGGGGCGAAATCAGGAACGTTTCCCGCTTGGAGCAGAGACTCAAAGAAGCCGAAAAGCTCGGCTTTATTAAGGCCATCGTCCCCGGTGCTGAAATAAAGATGGGGGCTTTAAAAATTGAAAAGGTTAAAAATTTAAATGACTTATTAGAGAAAATAAAATCTTAGGTCGTCCTCATATGGACAGCTATCGGAAGCATATCTATAAAAATATGAATTATCTTAAAAATATGAATTATCAAAAAGGATTAAATCTGGTGTTTTTAACCGCCATCATCAGCGGTTTCTCGATCTTTCTTAATAAATACGGAGTGAGCAAGGTAGACCCATATTTTTATACCTTTTTAAAGAATATCAGCGCCGGCGGCATGTTGGCCGGAATATTTCTCTTTTTTGGCGAAAAAAGCTCTCTGAAAAATCTGACGAAGAAAGATTTTTTGAGATTAGTCTTGATCGGCCTTATAGGCGGAAGCGCCGCCTTCCTTTTCTTTTTCAAGGGCCTATCGATCACGACCGCTTTTAAGGGGAGCCTGATCCACAAATCAATGTTTATTTTCGTCGCCGCGCTTTCCTTTTTCTTTCTTAAAGAAAAATTAAAGAAAGAGGCGGTCTTAGGCTTGATAGTCTTACTGTCCGGCGCGCTTCTCTTCCAGGGGGCAAGACCGGTCTCTTTAAATTCGGGGGATTTTTATATTCTGATCGCTGTCTTATTATGGTCGATCGAGATCATGATTTCAAAAAAGGCCCTGAAAAATATCTCCGCCACTCTCGTCGGCGCTTCCCGCCTTTTGATCGGCTCCGTTTTTATCTTGATTTTTCTTTTCTTTGCCGGAAAATTCCATCCGGCCTTGACCTTGATGTTTCAAAACAACGCCCTCCTTTGGACGCTGATAAGCGGCCTACTGCTTGCTTTATATAATCTGACTTTTTATAAGGGATTAAAATATTTGCCCTCGGCGGTGGCAGCCGCCACCCTAACCCTGGGGCTGCCCATAACCGGAATTCTGAGCTTGATCTTTGCCGACAAGGCCTGGAACGGCGAGGAGATTTTGGGAGCCGCCCTCATATTGGCCGGCGTATCCTTGGCTGGCGGATTATTCGGGCGGATCGGACAGCTAATAACAAGAAGCGAACTAAAAAATGAAAAAATTTAAAAGAGCTATCCGCTATTCCCTCAAACCTCATGAAATGGGCCTTTGCGGGCCCTTGTGCCTTAAGAACAGCAAGAAAATCTTATATGAATATCTGATCGGCAAAAAAGTTCCTTTAAAAGAAGTGAAGGGGTTGTTAGAGGATTTTTGCGGAGCCGTAAGTTATTATTCTTTGATCGCGGAAAAAAATGGCATCAAGGATAAATATGACGACAAGGTCATTGAGGCTTATTGGCTCGGGAACGATCTGTTAAAGAAAGTAAAGCAAGAGGATATAAAAAAAATGATTTTTTCCAGATTTGTAGGCCCCGACAAATTAACCCCGGAAAAGGCGGACAAATTGCCAAAAAAAATTCCGAAGGATGTTTATGCCCATCATACCTTCCATGTCTTTTTCAT
>JAKAJF010000044.1 GCA_021813875.1 bacterium
GCCCAAGGTCTTGTTATCCTGGGCCATCGGTCGCTCGCCCTGAAGGACGTGGATCTCCACGCTCGTCTGGTTGTCAGCTGCCGTCGAAAAAGTTTGCGATTTAGAAGTCGGAATGGTGGTATTTCTCTCGATCAAAGGAGTCATGACGCCGCCCAAGGTCTCGATGCCTAAGGTCAGAGGAGTGACGTCTAAAAGCAGGATGTCTTTGACCTCGCCTTGCAGGACACCGGCCTGGACGGCCGCGCCCAAGGCGACGACCTCGTCCGGATTGACGCTCAAGTTAGGCTCCTTGCCGAAGAATTCCTTGACTTTGCTCTGGACCATGGGCATGCGAGTCATGCCGCCGACCATAATCACTTCGTTGATATCATTGACCGAAAAATTGGCGTCAGCCAAAGCACGCTTACAGGGTTCGATAGTCTTGGTCACCAGATCCCCTACCAATTCTTCGAGCTTGGCGCGGGATAATTTCATGACCATATGCTTCGGGCCTTCCGGACCAACAGTGATGAAAGGCTGGTTGATCTCGGTCTCCATGGTCGAAGACAATTCGATCTTGGCCTTTTCCGCCGCTTCCTTGATTCTTTGCAAGGCTAAAGTATCCTTGCTCAGATCAATCCCTTGATCTTTCTTAAATTCTTCCAAGATCCAATTCATGATCCTCTGGTCAAAGTCGGCGCCGCCCAGATGGGTATCGCCGTTGGTCGATCTCACTTCAACGGTGTCCTCGGAGATTTCCAAGATGGAGATATCGAAAGTGCCGCCGCCCAAATCGTAAACCGCCACCTTCTCGCCCTTTTTTTTATTGAAGCCGTAAGCCAGGGCGGCCGCGGTCGGCTCATTGATGATACGTTTGACCTCGAGGCCGGCGATTTGACCGGCGTCCTTGGTCGCTTGTCTCTGGGAATCATCGAAGTAGGCCGGAACAGTGATGATGGCTTCGGTGATCTTCTCGCCCGTGCGGGCTTCGGCGTCAGCCTTCAGTTTGGACAAAATCATCGCCGAAACTTCCTGAGGAGTATATTCCTTGTCGCCCATCTTGATTTTGACGCCTTCTCCGGCCTGGACGATTCTGTAAGGCATGACCGATAAATCTTTTTGTACTTCCGGATCAGAAAAGCGTCGGCCGATCAAACGCTTGACCTCGAAAATGGTATTTTCCGGATTAGTGACGGCCTGGCGCTTGGCGGCCTGGCCGACCAATCTTTCGCCGGCCTTGGAAATAGCCACGACTGACGGCGTGGTCCTCGCGCCCTCGGCGTTTTCTAAGATCTTCGGCTGGCCGCCTTCCATGATGGCCATGGCCGAGTTGGTTGTTCCTAAATCAATCCCTAAAATCTTTGGCATATTAGTAGGTCACTCTCGAGCATCGACGGGAGCTGATTCCCGATCATTATCGTTTCTCGTAGTGATTATTTTATTATTTTTTAGTCTCAATCTTTATCTTCTTTGGTTTGGTTTCTTCCGCCTTGGGGATGGAAATCTTTAAGACCCCTTTTTCCGCGACTGCCGAAGCTTTATCGCCGACGACGTGGGTCGGCAACGGGATGCTTCGGAAGAAGCTGCCGCGTCTGATCTCTTTGCGGTAATAATTCTTATCTTCGACTTCGCTTTTCTTTTCGCTTTCACCTTTGATGGTCAAAACGTCGTTCTCGATCGAAATGTCGACCTTTTCCGGATCGATACCGGCCAGCTGGGTCTCGACGATGACACTATCTTTATCCTCATACATATCGACCGCCGGCACGAATCCGGCCTGTCTCCTGGCCGTCGGCAGGAGTTCGTCCATCATCTTTTCCATGTCTTCAAAAGGTTCGAGCATGGGGGTCCATCTTATTAACGCTGACATATTCTTGTCTTCGCTCCCTACGAATCCGAGAAGAGCCGGAGGGAGGATTGTGGTTTAATTTTTAAGTCTTTTTAACCTTAATTTCTTAAAATTAAGATTATTTTAAAAATTATTTCTTAAACTCATAAACGGCGACTCGGGCCGGCTTGATGACCTTGCCGTTCAATTTGTAACCAGAGGAATACTCCTGGGCGACTGACCCGTCCTTCTCCTCGTCATCGGTGTCGCGCATCTCGACCGCGTCCATGGTGTTATGATCGAACCGCTCCCCCTCCGTCTTGACTTCCTCGACCGAAAAACTCTCCAAAACATCCTTGAACTGCCTGATGATATGCCCGATCCCCTCGACCCAGGGCGCCTTTTCGGCCTCTGCCGGAATATGGTCCAGGGAAGTCTTCAGATTGTCGTAGACCGGCAAAAAGGCCAAGATCAGCTGTTCGTTGGCATATTTGCCGAACTCTTCCTTCTCTTTGGCGGTCTGTTTCAAAAGGTTCTGATAATCGGCCAGGGCTCTTTTGTATTTATCCTCCATCACTTTCAGATCCTCGGAAATTCCGGCTTCAGACTCTCCTTTCTCTCCGGCCTCTTCATCATTGATCTCTCCTTTTTTTGTTTCTTCCTCCATTTGTTTTAATTTAATTTTGTCGAAATAAATTTGATCAAAGATAGGTTCTTTTCATAATCCATCCTCATGGGCCCCAAGATTCCGAAGATGCCGGTCTTTCCTTCCTGCTTATATTTTACGATGATCGAACCGCAAAGATTACTGAAAGGATTGGCGGAACCCAGAAGGATCTGGGTCCCGTATTGGAACTGGTCAAAATTCTTATCGATGATCTCGTCCATCTGGTCGATGATCTCTGAAATCCCGTAGATCAGGTCGTTCTGAGCGAATTCCGGCTGGGAGAGAAGGTTAGAGATGCCGGTGTAAAACAAATTATGGCGATGAAAGGCCCAGAAGACGGCGTTTGAGGAGAATTTTGAAATTGCTTTGGCCGCCTGTTTGAAGCTTAATTCATCCTTCCCTTTCAGAAGCTTCTCGAAGGCCTGGCTTTCGGCTTTGCCGATCTTCTTTTCTCCCAGGCTCTCGATATATAAGTTATAGGCCTTTTCCGTCGGCACGCGGCCGGCCGAAGTGTGGGGCTGCATGATAAAACCCTCCTCTTCAAGGGCGGCCATCTCATTCCGGACAGTGGCCGGGGAGATGTCTAATTTATATTTATCCACTAAAACGCCCGAGCCTACGGGCGCCCCGGTCTTGATATGTTCTTTGATCAAAGTGCTTAAAATAAGCAGCTTGCGTTTATCCATATTCCAATTATAACTTAATTAGCACTCTTGTCAAGAGAGTGCTAAAATAGATGGTCCCCCTATCAAACGGCGAGGAACATCCTTGCTATTGTCCTCCATTTTGTTAAAATGATAAAAACTTTAAAAAAGGAGATTGGCCATGCCGACGCTCACGCAGGAAAGGATGAAGGAATTGTGCGATAAGTACCCTGAGGAATCCGAGCAGATCGTCCAAAAGTTCCATTCGGCCCAGATAGCCATGTCGGCCTTCGCCAAAAAATTACATCAAGACGGCATAGACGCGGCCGAAATCGGAAAAGTTCTCGCGATCTTCATGGAGACAGCTCCCTTTGCCATGAGCATAGAGCTCTTGCGCGCGAAGATCCCCAATACCGAGATCCCTCTGATCATGAGGCCGATCGAACAAGTCGTCAAGCATTCTTAGCTTCCGGATCGGAAGCTTTTTTAATCCGGAGAAGAAGTGGCGGAAGCGGCCGTCGACGGCGTCGAGGTGGCCATCTGAGGAGTCGAGGTGGCCGCTCCCCTGCCTCCGAAATACCAGCCCAGGATCTCCTTAGCGATCGGCACGGAAACGGTCGAACCCTCTTTGCCATCTTCCACCAGGATGACCATGACGATCTGGGGATGGTCGAAGGGGGCGAAGCAGGTGAACCAGGCGTGCGGCGGCAGCTTCGAAGAATGCTGGGCGGTGCCGGTCTTGCCGGCGACTTCGACCGGAAGAGTGTTCAAGCTGCGGGCGGAACCGGCCGTGACCGTCTGGCGCATGCCTTCACGGACGATTTCCAAATATTTAGGATTGATCAAGTTCTTTTTGATGGGCGCTTCGTCGATATTTTTCAAGACTTGGTCATCGCCGGAAAGGATAGCCCTGACCAGATGGGGCCGATATAGGTCGCCGCTCGCCACCGCGCTCGTGAAGACGGCCGCCTGCAAGGGCGTGATGGTCAGGTCGCCCTGGCCGATGGCCAGATGGTAAGTATCGCCGATATACCAATGTTCACCTTTGACCTTCTCTTTCCATTCCTTGGTCGGCAGGAAGCCGGTCGCTTCTCCAGGGAGATCTATGCCGGTCTGCTGTCCCAGGCCGAAAAGCTTGCCGTATTTATCTATGCCGTCGACCCCCAGACCTTTAAAATCCTGATAACCGCCGCCGATATAATAGAAGAAAGTATTGACGGATTCAGCTATGGCCTTCCTCACGTCGGTCAAGCCGTGCCCGCCGGCCTTCCAGTCGGGGAAGAACCATTGTCCCACCCTCAGGCCGCCGTTGCTCAAGACTTTAGTATTCTCGTCGATGATGCCCTCCTGGAGGGCGCCGGAGGCGATGACCGGCTTGACGATGGAGCCGGACGGATATTCGCCGCTGACGGCCCGGTCAAAAAGAGGCCTGTCCGGATCATTGAGAAGCTGCCTGTATTCATCGGCGCTCACGCCTTTGGCGAACAGATTATTGTCATAGAAAGGCAGACTGACCATGGCGAGGATCTCCCCGTTATTAGGATCCATGACGATGGCCGCCCCTTTATTAAGTTTGAACTTAGCCATCTCCGCCGCCATGGCCTGCTCAACCTCGTGCTGCAGGTCCAGATCTATAGATAAGACCAGGTTATGGCCATCTTCTCCCGGAGTCTCGTTCAAGACCTTTTTTTCCTTACCCAAGGCGTCCACCTCGATCCTCTTCTGGCCGTCGACGCCTTTGAGATCGGGCTCGTAGAAATATTCCAAGCCGGTCTTGCCGATATAATCGATGGGCTGATATTCGTCCCCATATTTTTTCATCTCTTCTTCGCTGATCTTGCCGGTATATCCGAGTACGTGCGACAATGAACCGTCCTGTCCATAATCCCTCCTGGTCTTGTTCGAAAGGACCACCCCGCTATAATCGGCCGATTTTAGATATAAGAGCATGGCCTTGTCGTAGGCGATATTATCTTCGATGAAGAGAGGCTGATAAGCTTCGAGCGAACGAGGTTTCACCTTGCTTAAGACGGCCTTGATCTGGTCGGGCGTCATATCTCCCAGGATGCGGCTGATCTCCGTGATGATGCGATCCTTCTCGCCCTGGTCGGCCGGCAGATCGGCCGGGATGAAATAGAGCATAAAGTTGGCGGTATTCATCACCAAGGGCTTCATGTTCCGGTCATAGATGATGCCCCGCTTCGCCTCGACTCTCTCAATACGCAACCGGTTGCCTTCGGCCATGGAATGGTAATAAGCGCCGCGGACGATCTGCAGCCACGCCGCTTTCGACAATAACACCAAGAGGAAGAAAGACAAGATGATCCTGGCCCAGAAGGCCCGCTTGAAATCGAAGCTCTTGCCGACCGTCTCGGCACTGCCCTCGCCGGCCATGAAAGAATCTTCGGTCCATTGGAGACGGTAAGAAAAATCTTCCAGGTTGCTATTCTTGATCCTGCCCTCCCTGATGACGAAGGGGTTGGCGCCCTTAGGATCCTTCGGTTTGAAAAAATTATATAAACGCATAAATCAAAATTTCTTCTTGACCAGAAAGACAGGGCTCAATTTTTTATTCAAAAAATTCAACAGATAAAAAATGATCAGGGCGGCCAGAAGATTCAAAGCGATCTCCCCGGCCAAGGAGACCCAAAGATGAAAATTGATCAAAGAGAACTGATCGTTTCCGAAGATCTGAGCGATAAGCCCCACCAGATAAAAGACCAGGCGGAAAATGAGAGTGAAGAAAAAGGTCAGAGCCAGAAAAGAATATAAAGATCGGTTGGTAAAAAAATTATGGAGGAGAAAATCCACCGCCGCGACTGTCAAAGTCAGGCTCAAGACATAAGAACCGAAAGGCGAGAAAGACAGGGCGTCCATCACCAAGCCCGTACCGAAGGCCCACCATAATCCCAGTCTGAGCCCGCCTAAGACCAAGATGAACACGAAAATGACAAGGATAAGGTTGAGGCTCGCGAGCGGGCCCGGCAAGACACTGACGAAAGATAGCTGGACTACCGATAGCAATATGATCAGGATGATATTTAAAAAAATCCTCATTTTATGATTGAAACTATATGGAGATCATTAAAGTTGACGAGCGGATCGATAGTGGCGTCCTGCCACAATTCGTTATTTTCCTTATCTACCTTGGAAATCTTGCCGATGACCAGCCCTCGCGGAATATCGTTCTCAAGTCCGGAAGTGACCACGATATCGCCCGGCTGGATGGATTCCGTCTGCGGAATCAGGTCCATCTTGACGGTCAGACCCAACTCGCCTTCGGCTACGCCATCCGTCTTGGTCCCGTTCTGGATCATGGCCGCCAACTTGCACCTGGGATTCGTGATCAAGCAGGCTTGAGAAATGTCATCCTTGACGCCCGTGATCTTCCCGACGACCGTCCCATCCCCGTCCAGCAATACCAAGCCCTGGGCCAATCCGTCTTTCGAACCCTTATCCAAGGTGATCAGCTGGCTCCCGTCCCGCGAAATCACGTCCGCCATGACAAAGGCGGCTTTGCTCTGCTTCCAAAAATTGAGATATTTCCTCAAAGTCTCATTCTCGTCCTCGACGATCTTCAGCTGGGCATTCTGGACCGTGAGCTGGTTGACCTGCTCTTCCAGCTGCCCGACCAGACTCTCGAGCTCCCTCTTGTCGGTCTGGCGGTAGTAGTCGGACCTGATATAGCTTCCGGCCGCGTAAATCTTCAGCGCCGCCGGCCTGACAAGCCCGGCTAATAGAGCCTCGCCCTTTTGGCTCAAGCCGGTGAGATGCAAAAAAATAAGCAGCATCGCGGCCGCTATAAAAAAGATTAAATTTTTGAAATTTATCCTTTTTAGCATATCAATATTCGGCAGTGACCGGCGACAAGACCTTGTTCAAGAGCTCCTGGTCCGAAAGCAGGATGCCCGTACCCCTGACTACGCAGGTCAAAGGATCGTCGGCGACCCGGACCGGAATCTTGATAGCCTGGGCTATCTCCTTGTCCAAGCCGCGCAGAAGAGCGCCTCCGCCGGAGAGGACGATCCCATACTCATAAACATCCGCCACCAGCTCGGGGGGCGTGGTTTCCAGGGTGATTTTGATATTCTCGATTATCTGGTGGACTGTCTTACTGATAGCCTCCCTGACCTGGCTGTCGTTGATGACGATCCCTTTGGGCAGGCCGTTAATGAGGTCACGGCCGCGGATCTGCATCTCCATCGGCTCTTTCAGGGGGGTGACTGAACCGATCTTGATCTTGATATTTTCCGCGGCCAGTTCGCCGATCAAGATATTGAATTCTTCCCGCACGTATTGGATGATGTTATGGTCGAGCTCGTTGCCGGCGAAACGGAGAGTCTTCCAGGCGACCGCGCCGCCCAGGGAGATGACGGCAATCTCGGTGGTGCCGCCGCCGATATCGACGATCATGGTGGCTGTCGCCTCCGAGACCGGCAGCCGGGCGCCGATG
>JAKAJF010000045.1 GCA_021813875.1 bacterium
GAGGGCGGAAAGAAAGATGAATAAATAATTCATGGGGAAGAATAATAAGATTAGGATGGAGGCGGCCATGATGACAATATTGGCGACCGGCAAGGCAGTCCTGAAGAAATCAATCAGATCCACGTCCCGGCCGTCGATCTTCTTGTAAAAATAAGAGTCTCTCAAGGTCTGGAGCGAGGCCGCGCCGACACGGGTGACCAAGAAGAGCGAAGCCCAGAGCCAGGCGGCGGCGGAATCGACGAAAGCCACCAAGGCGGTTGAGGTCCCCATGAGCAGGAGGAAAAAGATGATCATGCCCCTCTCCTTAAGCTTGGTATCGGCCAGATAGCCGACCGGATAAGGCATGATGACGAAGGGGATGAGCATGATGGAAAAGATAAAACCGATGTCTCCCCAAGAAATTCCCAGGCTCCGCAAATAGAGCGGAGAAAAGATGGTCATGACCGCGTAAAAAGCCTCGAGCGCGAAAGAGATATAATAGATCCTTAAGACGCTCTTTTTCTTCCAAACTTTTCCGAGAAGCTTGCCGACCGTTAATTGTTTTGAAAATTTATGATTGACCCGGCCTAATTTTAAAAAGGTGACTACAAAAATAAGGGCGTTCAACAAGAAGGAGATGACAAAGATGAGATGGAACCCCGAAGTTCCTAAGATGCGCGCCGAAACGAAAGGACCGACGATAAAACCGACATTCATGATGGCCAGATAAAGACCGCGCACTCGTCCGGACATCCGGTCGGTCGAAAAAGATTCCAGGATAATGTCTAAAAAAACAATCTCCAAGACAGAGAGAATGATATATAAAATCAAGAGAAAGATTCCCCAGCCCGAGGGCGGCAAGAACATCAAAACCCCGAGAGTAATGAGTTTCAACAAAAAATTTAACAGAAAAGTATAGGATTTTCCCCAGCGCTTGATCAATTTATGCAGATTAAAAAGGACTAAAAGGACGGTGCCGTAGGCCAAAATATAATAGATCCCGATGTCATCCGTGCCCGAAGCTTCCTTGAAATAGGAAGAAGTGATGTAAATCAAAAGGGCCTGGGAGAAGCCCAGGAACAAAGATAAATAATCGACCAGGCCGATCTTACCTGCGTCTAATTTCTCTTGATGGATGGCGGCTGCTTTCATATTTTTTCCATTATAACATAATTGCTTTTTTTGGGCACTTGGCATAGAATAAAAATACTTAATTTTAGATTAACCTTTGCTTTATGCCTTTGTCCATCGGCATCGTCGGCCTGCCCAATGTCGGCAAATCCACCCTCTTCAACGCCATGACCAAGAAGGGCGTCCCGAGCTCCAATTATCCTTTCTGCACGATCGACCCCAATGTCGGCGTGGTCAAGGTGCCTGACCGGCGGCTCGAAAAGATCGCTGCCGTCTCCAAGCCGGCCAAGATCATCAACGCCACCATCGAATTCGTCGACATCGCCGGCCTGGTCAAGGGCGCCCATGCCGGCGAGGGGCTCGGCAACCAATTCCTTTCCCACATCCGCGAATGCGACGCCATCTGCGAAGTGGTCAGGGAATTTGAAAATAAGGACATCATCCACGTCCACGGCCAGGTCGATCCTGAGAGCGACCGTGAAACGATAAATCTGGAGCTGATCTTCGCCGACCTGGCGACCGTCGACAAACGGCTGGAACGGGTCGCCCGCGACGCGAAAAGCGGCGATAAGGAGATGATCAGACTGAAGGAAGTGCTGGAAAGGCTGAAACCGCATCTGGAAGCCGGGCGGGCGGCCCGGGAGCTCGAACTGACCGACGAAGAAAAACCCTTGATCAAGCACCTGAACCTCCTGACCGTCAAACCCATCATCTATGTCTTGAATGCCGACGAAAAGTCAGGAGAATTCCAAGCCGGGGATTGGGGTGGCAACGTCATCCGGATCAACGCCAAGATCGAGGAAGAGATCACCTCTCTTCCTGAAGAGGAACAGGCGGAATTCATCAAAGAGCTCGGACTTTCGGAAAGCGGCCTCGATAAGCTGATCCGCGCCTCTTACGAACTCTTGGGGCTCATCACTTTCTTCACCACCGGTCCGGACGAGACCCGCGCCTGGACGGCCAAGAAAGACTCCAAAGCGCCGCAAGCGGCCGCCGTCATCCATACCGATTTCGAGAAGGGCTTCGTAAGGGCCGAAGTCATCAATTGGGAAAAATTCCTCGAAGCCGGTGGCGAGGCCCGCGCCAAGGAACTGGGGCTAGTCAGGATCGAAGGCAGGGACTATATCGTCCAGGATGGCGATATCTGTAATTTTCTCATCAATAAATAGATCCCCGGCGGCCTGACCGGGGAAAAGTAATATTTTTCTCATCTAATCGTCATTATAAATATGGGGCTTGAAGAAAAATTTTTGGCCAGCTACGACCTCTACGCTCCCGCTCTCTTGAGACATATCTTTTTCCGGGTGAATGACTCTGACTTGGCCGAAGAATTGGTCCAAGAAACTTTTTTCAAGGCCTGGCGCCATCTCGCGCTAAAGAACGAGGACATAAAAAATCCCAAAGCCTTCCTCTATAGAATCGCCGATAACCTGATAATAGACTCTTATCGCAAAAAGCCGACCCGTCCCCTCTCTTTGGAAGAGCTCGAGAAAGAGCCTGTCTTCAAGGAAGAAGCCCGGGAGAAAAAATTGGACTTTGAATTTCTGGTCCGCTTCCTCAATCTCCTGAACGAGGAACAAAAAAGGGTCCTCTTATTACGCTTCGTGGACAATTTAAGCATCTCGGAAATCAGCCGGATAACCGGCAAAACCGCCAACAATATCCGAGTCATTGTCCATCGCGGCCTTCAGGAATTAAAGAAAAAAAGCCATGTTTGAGATCTTCCAGACAAAAAAAGACCTGAAAAGATTGAAGGATTTGCCCCTGAAGCAAGATTCTTTAGGGCCGATCAGGTCTCGCCTTGAAGATTATTTGCGCGCCAACCCCGTAATGAACGCTCAGGAGGGACGTCGTTTTATAATGGAGGGATTTAATTTACTAAATATAAAATCTATGCCCGCACTAATCATCGCTCTCATCGTCTTATTGGGAGGAGGAGGTCTGACCTTCGCTTCCCAGAACAGCTTGCCAGGCGACAAACTCTATCCGGTCAAAACCCTGACCGAAGAGGTCCGCACCGCCATGGCCTTCACTCCGGAGGCTAAAAAGGAGGTCCAGTTGGACATCGCCAAGGAGAAGCTCGATGAAGTCCAGGCGCTCCTGGCCAAGAAAGGCGTGGAGCCCCGAGGTTTGGACGTGGCCATCTCCAGCCTGGAGAAACACATGAACTCACCGGTCCTGACCCAGGAAGCCTCGAGCACTCCCGAGGATTCAGGCATCGGCGCCAAAAAGAAAGAATTGCGCCATGAGATCAAAGATGTCGAAGAAAAGATGCGCGCCGCCCGCAAGGACGCTCAGGACGAAAGGATCGACGGTTTGATCCAGAAGCTTGATGACCTGGACGAAGAAGATCAGGCCGAAGCCACCTCTACCCCCGAAAACGGAGACGAGGCGACTTCTACCGAAGCGGTCAGGCCCGACATCAGCCAGACGGAGACCGCTGCCGACATCGCCGAAGCCAAACAGAAAGGCGCCGACCTCAAAGCCGAACTGGCCCAAAAGAACGAGACCGGCGACTTCCAGCAATACGACTTCTTCATCGCCAAGGCTGATGCCTTCTTCGCCGAAGGCAAATACTTCCAGGCCGACCAGGCAGCCAAACAGGCCGAGCAGATGCTCGAACTGACCAAGAAAAAAGCCAAAAATATCCAGGGAGACAAGGCCGACCATCAGGAAGGCCTAAAGAAGGAAGATTCTCAGGAAAAGCAGGCAGACCAAAATTCGGCCGAACAGGAGAACGAGCAGGAATCGGGCCGATAATATTGACATTTTTTCGGATTTGATGTAAGATATATTGTATTATTATTAATCTTTGAGGGAAAAACATGTTAACAATCAGACTATCAAGAATTGGAAAGAAGAATAAGCCCTTATACAGGCTCATCATTTCCGAAAAAGCTCGCGATCCGTGGGGAAAAGCCTTAGAAATTTTAGGCTCCTATAACCCGTATACCAAGGAATTGCAAGCCAAGGCCGATAGGATCAACTATTGGTTGGCCAAGGGCTCCCAGATGTCTCCGACCGTCAACAACCTACTGTTGGACAAAGGCATCGTCAAAGGAGAAAAAGTAGTCGCTTCCAAGCGCGGCAAAAAGGCAGTCGCCGAGGAAAAAGCCCAGAAGGAAGCGGAACGGGCTGCTGCTCAGAAGCCGGTAGAAGAGATTCCCGCCGGAACTCCGGCAGAAACTCCTGTCGAACAGGTTACGGCTTGATTCATTGACAATTTTAAAAAAATTGGTATAATTATTACGATATTCCTGCGATACGGAATGTTTAATTAATAAATATCCTTTCAAATCGACTTAGATCTTTTTGGAAGAGAAGTAAGAAAAACGTATGGGAGAAAACAAAGACAGAGAATTCTTGGAATTCTTAGTAAAGTCCATCGTAGCTCATCCTAACGACGTCGTCGTGGACAGGACCGTTGATGAAAGAGGAGTCCTCTTGACTTTGAAGATCAACCCTGAAGATATGGGTTACGTCATCGGGCGCAGAGGTCAGACCGCTCAGGCTATCCGAACTTTGTTAAAAATCGTAGGCGCCAAAAATAACGCTCGCGTCAACTTGAAGATCTATGAACCGGAAGGTTCTCAGAGAGGTCCTCGCAGATCCGAAGCTACTGACACTGCCGACATCGACACTTCTTCGGTAGACGATTTGAAGATCTAATCTCTAAGAGATAACATAAAACAAAGGCCACGCCAAAACGTGGTTTTTGTTTTATGTTATAATTGAAGCATGACATTCCATATCATCACTATCTTCCCCCGGATCTTCGACTCTTATTTCAACGAGAGCATCATTAAACGCGCCCAGGCTGGCGGCCAAGCCAAGATTAAGATTTATAACTTGCGCGACTGGACGACCGATAGGCACAAGACGGTCGACGACGTCCCTTATGGCGGCGGCGCCGGCATGGTCATGAAGATCGAACCACTTTATAAGGCCCTCAAAGATATAACCACCCCCCAGATAAGGGGGGCGAGGGGGGTTAAAAATCAAAAAATTATCCTGCTCTCAGCCAAAGGCAAGCGGTGGACCCAGCAGCTCGCCCAAAAGCATAGCAAGCTCGAGGATATGGTCTTGATCTGCGGGCGTTACGAAGGCGTCGACGAGCGGATCAGCAAGCTGATCGATGAGGAAATCTCGATCGGCGACTACGTCCTGACCGGCGGCGAGATCGGCGCCCTCGCGATCGTCGATTCGATCACCCGCCTCATCCCCGGGGTCTTGGGCAACCGAGAAAGTCTGAAAGACGAATCTCATACTGAGCCGGGCGTCTTGGAGTACCCGCAATACACCCGCCCGGAAGTCTTTGAAATCGAGGGCAAGAAGTATCGCGTCCCCAAAGTCCTGCTCTCGGGCGACCATAAAAAAATCGAGGACTGGCGGAAGAGCAAGATGAAAAGAATAAAAAAATAAACCGCGCAAGCGGTTTTTTTGTTATAAAGGGTGCCGAAGTTTAGATTTGCGAGGCCGACATGGAAATTTCTCGTTTTTCTTCGTCAGCTTTTATTTTTATGGTAATAGCTTTTTGGGGCAAAATCTCTTTCACCCGATCCGCCCATTCGATCAGGACGACCGTATCTTGCTTGCCTAAGAAATCTTCCACGCCGATCTGTTTGAGCTCCGCTCCCGATTCCAGGCGGTAAGCGTCGATATGCACGAACTGCCTGACGCCGAGCCGATCTTTTACCCGGTAGACTTTCATAAGGACGAAGGTCGGACTATTGACGTTCTCTTTGACACCAAGGCCGGCGGCCAACCCCCGGGCAAAAACGGTTTTGCCGGCCCCCAGGTCGCCGATCAAGGCCAGCACTTCTCCGCCCCTGAGCCTTGAAGCCAGGGCCTTGGCAAATCCAAAGGTTTCTTGTTCCGATCGAGAGATGAATTCCATGTTTCCAGCTTATCTTAAAAGAGACGATAAGGCAACAAAAAAATCTGCTGAATAGATCAGCAGATATAGACTGTTTCGTTTTGTTTTAAAATTTTCCTGAGGAAATTAGCCGTCTCCGATTTCACAAAGAACTGGCCCAAGATAGACGACCCGTCTTCGTTGAAGAAAGCCATGATCAGGGCGTAGCCGCGGTGGGTGGAAGCCAGACCGCTCTTATGGGTGTAAAGGGCGCCGGGCGGCAAGGTGGCGATGACCTTGGCGCCGGAAAAGAGATTGACTTCGAGATTCGTTCCCTCGGCGGCCGTCTCTACCCAGCGGGCGTCGACGAACTCTCGTCTTCGTCTTTCATACCATTTGCAATAAAGAGCCCTGCCGACCTTCTTAAAAGAGCAAGCGGCGACCATTCCGGAAAGAAAAGCAACTATGTTCCAAAGCATCTGAAACCTCCTCCTTAAAGTTTATTCAACCTTAGCAGAGATTCTCTTGAAAGACAAGTCTAAAGACTGACGCCCACCTTCTTCAAGGCCAGATAGATCTTGGCGAGAGGCAGTCCCAAGATGGAGTGGTAATCTCCTTCGATACTCTTGATAAAGACGGCGGATCTGTCCTGAATACCATAGGCACCGGCGCGGTCGAGAGGCAGGCCGGTTTTGACATAAGCATCGATTTCTTCTTCGCTCAATTTTCTAAACCTGACTCTTGATTCGTCGTAGCTATTGATCATCTTCCCGGTCCTGGTGTCCAAGACACAGAACCCGGTCACCACCGAATGTTCTTTGCCGGAAAGACTTTTGAGCATAGCCCTGGCCTCCGCCCTGCTCTTGGGCTTGCCGAGGAATTTATTCTTAAAAACGATGAAGGTGTCGGCGCCGATGACGATAGCATCAGCATAACGCCGAGCCACCTCTTCTGTCTTTTTAAAGGCCAGATATCTTACCAGTCTAAAAGGATCTTTCAGTGCTTCCATGTCTTCCCGGTATCCGCTCTCTCGAATCTCGAATTTAAGTCCGAGCTGCTCGAGCAATTGTTTCCTGCGAGGAGATCGCGAGGCTAAGATTATTTTTCTTTTCATATGTATTTTTTTCTAATAAAACGAAAAAATATTAACGAGGTTAACGGTTGAAATTTGGAATAATCTTTGAAGAGACCTATAACAATATTTTAAGTTATAAAAAGCACCAACACAATGGGATAGTTTTTTACAAAAGGCAGCTATTTTTTATCGGACACAAAATTGGCTCCTTTAACTTCCTGTTATCTATAGCCACAATATGGCCACAAATGATTATAAATGAAAAAATAAATAAAAAAGAATGGTCGCTAGCCGGGTAAATTTTAACTAATATAAAAACAAAAACAGACTTTTAGTCTGTTTTTGTTTCTGTGGGCGCACAAGGGATCGAACCCTGGACCTCTTCGGTGTAAACGAAGCGCTCTAACCAGCTGAGCTATGCGCCCTCCCGAAAA
>JAKAJF010000046.1 GCA_021813875.1 bacterium
TAATCAAACCCCATGGTTTCGCAAAATTTTATTATCTCTGTTCTAATAGGAATAATTTTATAACGCCCATAATAAACAGAGCGGGCAAATTGATCACCAATATTTATACAAAGACGGCATCCGTCATCTAAAACTCTAAAACATTCTTTCCAAACTAAATTAAGATTATTGATATAATCTTCATAGCTATCATTAAAGCCGATTTGATCCAAAGTACCATAGTCTTTTAACTGCCAATATGGCGGTGAAGTAATGATAAGGTGAACAGACCTGTCTTTTAATTCCGCCATGTTTCTGGAGTCACCGATTATAATTTTATGATTAGTTTTCATAAATATTTTTGTAATTTTCGCCAAATATTTAAAAATTTCTAAAAGGAAAGGATAATTATATTGTACCACTCGATAACAAATAATTCAAAAGGGAGATTTTTCAAAAAATATTTTTTGCTCAATTTAGACGGGCGGAAGGAGAGGGATTCGGTCACAACTCTCGTCGGCTTCCGCCTCCTCGGTCGCGACCCCGCCTCGCGGTGCTCCTCGCCGGAATTGCTCGTCGCACATCGCTCCGGCATTCGAATCCCTCTCCTCCTATCTGTAAAATAAAATAACCTAACGCGGGTTAGGTTATTTTATTTGGCGGAAGGAGAGGGATTCGAACCCTCGAAGCCTTTTACAGCTTACACGCTTTCCAAGCGTGCGCCATCGACCACTAGGCGACCCTTCCAAATGAAAAAAGGTGGGTTCACACCTTTTTTCTTAAAATATATCTTATCATCACTTTAAAAATTTTTCAATGGTGCTTTTGACGCCCTTGGTCATCTGGCCGTCGCTACCTTTGAAATCCTCGAAGGGATAGGCGCCGGGAAGGACCTCGCCGTTGATGAAGATGGTGGGCGTACCGGTGATGCTCAAATTTCTGCCTTCAAGCATCTGCCCCAGGATCTTATCCTTATACTTCTCCGTATCCAGGCACTGATTGAATCTGGCAGCGTCCAGACCCAGGTCGGCGGCATCTTTCTTGAACTGTTCGGTATTGAAATCGCCGGCCTTGTTATCGGCGAAGAGCTTGTCATGCATCTCCCAGAACTTGCCCTGCTCCGAAGCGCACTCGGAAGCGAGGGCGGCCGGCATGGCTTCGGGATGGATGGCCAGGGGGAAATGCCTGAAGGCGATGGCCACCTTGCCCGCAAATTCCTTTTCAACCTCTTTCAAAGTGTCGGTGAATTGGGCGCAGAAGGGACATTCGAAATCGGAATAGACGATCAATTGCACGGGCGCGTTCTTGTCGCCCCAGACATGGTCGCTGTCGTCGATCGGCCTCAAGCGGTTCTGCGGCTCTTCAGCTTTGTTGCCGGCCCCTTGCTGGTCGCTTTTGACCTGATCTTTGGTATCGGTCGTGCCTAAATCGCTCTTCTCTTCGTTGTTCCATCTTACAAACCAAGACAAAATAAAACCTAAGATCATCAGTCCGATTATCGCTCCCAGAATTGTCAAAATTTTTTTATTATTCATAAATGATTGTCGTTGCGAGGAGCCGCGGGCGACGTGGCGATCCTTGGCGCCTTTTTTAAAGGAGATAAAATTGATAAGCGCCTCACGATGACAAATAATTTAAAGATTAGGTTTTTTCTTGTGCCAATCGGTCGCTTTCTGGTAATTATAGCCGATCCGGAAGAGCAGGGCCTCGTCGAACCGCTTGCTGATCAGCTGCATGCCGACCGGCAGGGCCTCGCCGCCATCTTCCGGATGGGCGAAGCCGCAGGGGATGGACATGGCCGGCAGGCCGGCCAAAGAGGCGCCGGTCACGAAGATGTCCTCGAGGTACATCTTCAAGGGGTCGGCCGCCTGGGCCCCCAGCTTGAAGGCCGGATGCGGCGAAGTCGGGGTCAAGAGCAGGTCGACTTTCTCCAAAGCTTCATCCATCTCCTTCTTGATGATGGTCCTGACCTTCTGAGCCTGGAGATAATAAGCGTCATAGTAGCCGGCCGACAGGGCGTAGGTGCCGAGCATGATGCGGCGCTTAGCTTCCGGTCCGAAGCCCTGGCCGCGACTTTTCTTATAGATATCGATAAGACTGAAGCTTCGGCCATCATCGCCGTCGGCGGCGCTATAACCATATTTGATGCCGTCGAAGCGGGCCAAGTTGGAACTGATCTCCGAAGGCGTGATGATATAATAGACCGGAATGCCGTATTTAGTATGGGGCAGGCTGACTTCTTCGAACTCGGCGCCCAACTTTTTAAATTCCTCGATGGCTTCCTCCAGGGCTTTGGCCACCTCCGGATCGGTACCGGGGATGAAATACTCTTTCGGCAGGCCGATCTTGATTTTCTTTAATCCGCCCATGGCTTCAAGATCGGTCGGATTCACTTCCTCATCGACGGTAGTGGCGTCATACTTGTCGGCTCCGGCGATCGCGGCCAGAACGATGGCGGCGTCCTCGACCGTCTTGGTCAGGGGCCCGGGCACGTCGGTCGAGCTGGTCATGGAGATGAGTCCGAAGCGGGAACCGCGCCCGTAGCTCGGTTTGAGGCCGGTGATGCCGCAAAAAGCGGCCGGGCATCTGATCGAACCGCCGGTATCCGTCCCCAAGGCGAAGAGGCACATGTCGGCGGCCACGGCCGCCCCCGAACCTCCGGAAGAGCCGCCCGGTACGCGCGAGAAGTCCCATGGATTATGGGTCGGACCGAAGGCGCTATTTTCAGTGGAGGCGCCGTGGGCGAATTCGTCCAGGTTGGTCTTCCCCAAAAGCACCGCCCCTGCCTCTCTCAATCTTTTGATGATGGTCGCGTCGAAGGGAGCGATATAATTTTCTAAAATTTTCGAGGCGGCAGTCGTCTTGAGGCCGCGGGTCAGGATGTTGTCCTTGGCCAGGTACGGGATGCCGAGCAAAGCTCCTTTCTCGCCCTTGGCCCGGCGCGCGTCGGCTTGTTCGGCTTCAGCCAAGGCTTCCTTCTCGCAAACAGTCAGACAGGCTTTGACCCGGTCGTCGATCTCCTTGATACGATCAAGACAGGCATGGGTCAGCTCGACGGAAGTAATCTCGCCTTTCTCCAGCTTCTCCTGCGCTTCTTTTATAGTTAATTGATTTAATTGCATATTTTTATTTTGTCATCCTGAGCTTAAGCGAAGGATCTAGTTCTTTTTTAATTTCATCAATGTCTTCCTTCTTGATACCGAAATCCTTAAATAAATCTTCGCTTAAATCAATTAAATTTGAATTTGTGCTTTTTATTAAGTTTACTTTCTTTTCTCTAAGCCATCCCTTGATTTCTTTTTCTCTATTTATCGCGTCCCCAATATATTGATATTCTTCAAAGTAAATAAGGTAAGCCAATTTGTATTTTCTGGTAAATTCGGAACCATAACCGGACTGATGCTCAATTGTTCTTCGAACAATATTGTTAGTAAGGCCTGTATAAAAAACAGTTCTTTTATAATTGCTCATTATATAAACATAGAAACAATATTCTTTTTTCATGTTTTCCTGAATTTAATTCCTATTAAAGATCCTTCGCTTCCGCTTCGCTCGTTCAGGATGACAACTAAAGATTATTCCAAAACTCTTTTTACTTTGATGAATCGATCTTCTCTTTCGGGGGCGTCTTCCAGAGCTTCTTCAATCTCCTCCCTGCTCCACTCTTCGACCTCATCTTTGCGAAAAACATTCTCCAATCCCGTCACCTGAGCGGTCGGCTCGATCCTTTTAGTCTCGACTTCGCCGAGCTGATCGACATAACCTAAGACGGCCGAGAGTTGCTCGCCGTACTTCTTCAATTCCTCTTCGGTCAGGTCCAACCTGGCCAGATTGGCTATATGTTCGATTTGTTCCTTGCTTAAATTCATATTAAACTTGTCATTGCGAGTCCCGAAACTCGGGACGAAGCAATCTTTTATACTTTGGAAAACTATTAAAGATCGCCACGTCGTCCCGTCCCGAGGATTAGGGGACGGACTCCTCGCGATGACAATCAACTTTTTATCAACTTTAAAAACTCGCCTTCATCGATGATTTTTACCCCCAAGTCCTTGGCCTTGTCAAACTTGCTGCCCGGCTCCGAACCGGCTATGACATAATCGGTATTTTTGCTAACTTGGGAGGAAACTTTTCCGCCTAACTCTCTTATCTTATCTTTCGCCTGGTCTCTTGTCAACGACTCCAGGCCGCCGGTCAGGACGAAAGTCTTGCCGGCTAATTTTTTGGCCGCCGAAGCGTTTTTGGCCGCCGCGGGCAGACGGACAGAGACTCCATTTTTCTCCAATCTTTTCAAAATATTCAAATTATGGCTGTTATGGAACCATTCATAGATGCTCCGAGCGACCACGGGGCCGATGTCGGGCATGGCTTCCAGGTCCTCTCTTTTGAGCCGGCCCATGATATCCATAATTTCATCCAGGGACGCGCCTTTTCTCGCCTTCAGTCCTTGAGCGATCCTCTGGGCGAGGTCGATGGCCGTCTCCTCGCCGACATGGCGGATCCCCAGGCCGTAAATGAGCCGCCCCAATTCGGGCTGCTTGCGGCTTTCGATGGAAGCGACCAACTTTTCCGCCGACCTCTCCGCGAACCGCTCCAGGGGTTTAAGGTCGTCGACGGTCAGAGCGTAAAAATCGCTCAGATCCCTGACCAGATTCTGCTTGACCAGCTGCTCGATGATCTTCGGCCCTAACCCTTCGATATCCAGAGCTCCTTTGGAAGCCCAGTGGATGAGGCCCCTCAGGCTGATGGCGTAACAATTCTTGTTGGTACAGCGGTAAGCCACCTCGCCCTCGACTTTCGCGACTTCACTTTCACAGATCGGACATTTGTCCGGCGCCTCGATCTCCCTTTCGCTGCCGTTCCTCAATCCGGGCAGGACTTTGACCACCTTGGGAATGACGTCCCCGGCCCGCTCGATGATGACGGTATCGCCGACCTTCAGGCCGAGGCGCCTGATTTCGTCCAGATTATGAAGGGTGGCGTTCCGGATGGTCACGCCTCCGACCCGCACGGGAGTCAGGGCGGCCGCCGGAGTCAGGACGCCGGTGCGCCCCACCTGCCAGACCACCTCTTCGACCTTGGTGGTCGCCTGTTCGGCGGCGAACTTGTAAGCCATCATGAAACGCGGCCCCTTGCCAACGGTCCCCAGCCGCGGCCAGAGACGCAGATCGTCGATAACCACCACGATCCCGTCGCATTCGAAGGGCACTTCCTCGCGATGAGCTTCCCAAAAATCATGGAAGGCGAAGATCTCCTTCAGATCTTTGGCATATTTATTGTGCTTCAAGACTTTAAAGCCTAAAAGTTTGGCCAGCTCATGCTCTTCCTCGTGCCTGGAAAGTCCCAGATCAGTGGCCACCGAATAGACGTAAAAATCCAGCCTGCGCGAAGCTGTGACCTGGGGATCGAGCTGACGGATCGAACCAGCGGCGGCATTCCTGGGGTTGGCCAGGAGAGGCTTCCCTTCCTGCTTCAGCTTCTCGTTCAGCTCAGCGAAGGTCTTCCGGGTCATGATCGCCTCCCCCCGGACCTCGAGCCGGCCGCCTTTCAAAGCCATGAGCACATTGATCTTCTGTTCCTCGTCCAAGCCGAGCCGGTCGAGCTCCTCCTCCGAAGGCAGCCGCAGCTTCAAGGGTATGGCTTCGATGGTCTTCAGATTTTGGCTGACGTCTTCCCCGATCTGGCCGTCGCCCCTGGTGGCGCCGACCGTGAAGGTCCCTTTTTCATAGACCAGGCTCATGGCCAAGCCGTCCATCTTCAATTCCGCGTAATAATCGAGCTTCTCTCCGGGGACCAACTTGGCGAGACGTTCCTCCCAATCTTTCATGTCCTGCTCCGAGAAAGCGTCGAAAAGAGAGATCATCGGCGAAGAGTGCGCCACTTTCTTGAACCTTTCCAAGGGCCGGCCGCCGACTCTCTGGGTGGGCGAATCGGGAGCGATGAGGTCGGGAAAATCCAGCTCCAATTTGAAAAGCTCGTTCTTCAGGCTGTCCAGGGCGGCGGCGCTGATCTCCTCCTTATCCCAGACATGATAAAGATAGCGGTGATGATTGATCTCCGCTTTCAATTTTTCGATCCTCTTTTTAGCTTCTTCCTTGGTCATTTTAAAAATCTAACTGGATGGTCCTCTTGGTCCCCAAATAAAGTCCGGCCGAATAGAAAGTCACGTTAGGACTCGAGGTGGCGTAATCGACCGAATAGGTGGTGCTGTTGGACAGGCTGCCGGTAAAAATGGCGGACTGGTCGGTCGGAGGCAGGGCGAAATAGTTCTTCCTTACCTCCCATAAGGATCTTTCCGCGCCGGCCTCGGCGGCGAAGAAAGCCTTGGTCGATCTTTCCTGGGTGCGCGACATGACAATCCCCGAAGAGATGATCTGGGCCGCGGCCAAAGTCACGATCAAGATGCTTGAAAGGACCAACAAAGTCATCATCAAGACCGTTCCCTGCTTATTTTTTAGGATTTTATTCATAGTAACGCGCTGAAATGGTGGTTTGCAGCCTGAACCTCTGCTTATGCATGGCCTGGCCGTTGGCTTCGAGCTCCATCTCCATCGTGACCCGCGGCTGGGTGACCCGGGGAGTGACGCCGAAATTATCATCCTGCGCGGAGAAATTCAGCTCGTCGACGGTGATTCCCTGGGGAGTGATGTAGCCCGAATCGGTCCCGCGGGTGATCTTCAGCCGCCCGTTCTCCAAAGAATAGGCCACGCAGATCTGGTTCTTGTTCTTGAAATAGAAGAAGGTCCCGCCGTCGGCGGTGTTGAAGACCTGGTCGGTGGCCGCCGGTTTGCCAAAGAGGGAGCTGCACTCGCTTCCGGAAGAAGCGGCGGCCGCCCTGACCTCCTTGGCCATGGTTTCCAAGGCGTAACGCATGCTTTCCTGTAGATTCTGGGCGGCGATGGCGCTCCTCTGGCCGTCGTTGACCGCCTTGAAGATTTCCGCCGCCGAAATCATCAGGACCGCGAAGATGGCCACCGAAACCATGACTTCGATCAGGGTGGCGCCCGCCCTTCTTTGAAATTTAAAATTATTTCCAATCATATAAGACTGTTTCCGCCTTATAACTGTAAGTCCCGTTCCTGTCCTGCCAGCTGACCAGGCAGTCGATGGTCGAGGAGGCCGGAGAATTATCAGTCACCGTGATCAGGCGAGAAAAAGGAGTCGAGGTGGCTCCGGACGTATGGGTATAAAAATTATTGGCTCCCAGGTATAATCTGGCGCCCGGATCGGCGATGCTATTGACGCTGGCATCGATGGCGCCCGTATAGTCGATCACGTAAGTGCCGTCCTGCAGGATGTCCGAGGCGCTGCCGGCGCCGGCGCCGAGCAGCCAGTCGTTGCCTGGAGTCAGCCAATTCTCATCCCGCTTGTTGCGGACCAGCTCCAGACCTTCTTGAGCCAACTGGGAGGCCACCAAGACGTTCTTATTGATATAT
>JAKAJF010000047.1 GCA_021813875.1 bacterium
TCGATCAAGTAGAGGATCTGGCGCGTCTTGTCATAAAGATTGATATATCCGTCGTCCGGATTGATAAAGGCGTATTCCGGAAACGGAGGCACTTTGAGGCTGCCGATATTCTCTCCGGTGGCCAGACTCATGACCTTCAAAACAGCTTCATCCTTGTTTTTTTCCAGATAAAATAAATTTTTGCCTTTGACGAGATAGTCATCAATCTTATTCTTGTCAACGAGCAGGCTGGCCATCTTTTTGGAGTTCAAGTTGAAACTTCCGATAGTATTTTTCTCCGGATCGAAGAAATAAAGGTCGTCGCTATCGTCGGCCGCCCACTTGAAAGACACTCTTTCCTTGCCGAAATAAGGGGTCAGGTCGGCCGGAGCCGCCGGAGCATCCATTGGATAGACGCGGCCGCCGATCAGAAGCCTGTCGCTATCTGGAGACCAGCGGGCGTCCGAGCCCGGCGCCTTGAAGAGGCTCTTGTCGCCATTTGTAAGGTCGAATACTTCGACCGCCGTCTTGCCGATGGCGGCGAGATGATTCTTGTCCGGAGAAAGGCTGATTTTCTCTATGCCGCCGGCCGCGAGCCGGAGCGGCTGGTCATTCCTGAAAAGGACGACATCTTCGGCGTAGGTCGAAGCTCCGGCATCGACCCTCAATTTCTTCTCCCAAGACCAATAGCCGTCCAATTCCATCTTCACGTCATATTCTCCCGGCAGGAGCCCTTTGATCTTGGCAGGCGTGGTGATGTAGCCGGTTTTGCCTGAGATCAATTTCTGCAGGAATTGCTGCTGGGGCCGGCCGTCGATATAGATCTTGGCGCCCTGGGGCTTGGTGTCGAGGACGAGCATGCCGGTCTTTTCCAAATCGATACCTACTTTGAATCCGTCCAATCTGAATTTATAGCCGGCGGCATAGCCGATGACGAGCGGAGTGATGATGAAAAATGCCAAGATGAAAGAGATATAGAGGGCCCTTCTTTTCGCTAAAGACATAAGTTATAAATTAAGGGTGCCGATCCTCCTGATATCGGCTCCCAGAGCTCTCAGCCGGCCATCGATATTTTCGTATCCGCGGTCGATCTGATAGATGTTGTCGACCTCGGTCTGGCCCTGGGCGACCAGGGCGGCAATGATCATGGCGATGCCCGCCCTCAAGTCGGGGCTGGTCAGTCTGCGGCCGTACAGGGGGGTGGGGCCGTTGACGACGATGCGGTGCGGGTCGCACATGATGATGTCGGCGCCCATCTGCATGAGCATGTCGGCAAACAGGAGGCGGCGGTCATAGATGGTTTCGTGGATGAGCGAAGCTCCCTGGGCCTGGGTCATCAAGACGGTATAAGGGGATTGGAGGTCGGTCGGGAAACCGGGATATTCATGAGTCTTGATATTATAAGCTTTGATAGTTTTGGCCGGTTTGATCATGAGCCAATCTTTGCCTTTTTCATATCTGATGCCCTGCTTGGAAAAGATGGCCAATAAGGATTGGATATGGTCGGGGTCGCATTTCGTAATTTTAATCTCCGAGCGGGTGGCGGCCGCCATGATGGCGAAAGTGCCGGTCTCGATCCGATCCGGGATGATTTCGTAGGTCCCGGCATGGATCCTTTCGACACCCTCGATGGTGATGGTCGGGGAGCCGGCGCCCTTGATTCTGGCGCCTTGGCCGTTCAGATACTCGGCCAGAGCCTCGATCTCCGGCTCCATGGCGCAATTCTTCAGGACAGTCACGCCCTCGGCGAGCACGGCTGTCATCATCAGGCATTCCGTGCCGGTCACGCTGACTGTGGTGAAGAAATATTCACAGCCTTTCAATCTTTTGGCCTTCACCTCATAGAAGCCGTCTTTCTCCCGGATTTCGGCGCCCAGACGTTCGAAGCCCTCCAAAAAAAGATCGATCGGACGCGCGCCCGCGCCGATGACACAGCCGCCGGGATGGGGAAATCTGGCTTCTCCGAACCTGGCGAGCATGGGGCCGACGAACATGATGGAGGCGCGCAGCTTGTTGGCGAATTGCGGCTCCAGCCTGTCTTTGGCCAGTCTCTTGATCTCGATCTCGCAGGTCTCTCGTCCGCGCCTGACTTCCGCGCCCAGGTCTTCGAGCAGTTCGAGCGAGCGGTTGATATCTTCGATGTTGGGGAGGTTCTTGATGGTTATCTTCTCTTCCGAGAGCAAGGCGGCGGGGATGATTTTCAGGGCAGCGTTCTTAGCCCCCTTGACTTCAATCTCTCCTGACAATCTGGCCCCGCCTTCTATGATGAATTTTGACATATTTAGGCTGAAAATTTGAAGAAATTATAGTTATATCATACCTTATCCGGGCAGGTTGTCAATTATGCGACGGATATGATAAACTAAATAAGAGTTATATTTTTTTATGTTGACGCTTGGAGAAAAAAAGAAAAAAATTTTAAAAATCATCCTTAAGGTCGTAGTGATGGCCGCGATCGTCGCGGCGAGTTTCGGCGCCGGCTTGTATCTGCCCGGCCGGAACGAAGCCATCAAGAGATTGGCTACGGGTGAAGCGGTCTATGCGGGCCAAGTCTTGGGCAAATATAGCCAACCTAAAAGGGGTTATCTGACCCAAGACGAGAACTTCAGCCTTTTTTGGGATGTCTGGGATGCCTTAAAAAAAGAATATGTCGATAAGAGCAAGCTCAATGAGAAAGAGCTTTTTTACGGGGCCATCAAAGGCATGGTCGCCTCCGTCGGCGATCCTTACACGGTCTTCATGGACCCTAAGACGGCCCAAGAATTCGAGAGCGACATGGCCGGGACCTTCGAGGGTATCGGCGCCGAGATCGGCATCAGGAAAGATACCTTGACCGTCATCGCGCCGTTGGCTGACTCGCCGGCCGCCCAAGCGGGCCTCCGGGCAGGGGACAAGATCTATGCCATCGACGGCAAATCGACCGCCGGCATCACCATCGATGAAGCAGTCAACAAGATCAGGGGTCCCAAAGGTACGGTGGTCAAGCTGACTATCCTCAGGGAGGGTATGGAGCAGGCTAAGGAGATCCCCATCACCCGTTCGACCATCACCGTCAAGAGCGTGACCGGCGAGGAGATCAAAGGCAAGGATATTTATAAAATAACCATCACCAATTTCAATGACGATACCAAGGATCTGTTCGAGAAGGAGGTCTTGAACGTCCTGGCCAAGAATCCCAAGGGCATCATCCTGGATTTGAGGAATAATCCCGGCGGGTATCTGGATACGGCCATCGACGTCGCCAGCGAATGGATCGACAACGGCCTGATCGTGACTGAAAAATTCAGCCAGGACAAAAAAAATGATTTTTCCGCCACCGGCCATGCCCGCCTGAAAGATTACAAGACCGTGATCCTTGTCAATGAGGGCAGCGCTTCGGCTTCGGAGATCGTCGCCGGCGCCCTGAAGGACCACGGCAAAGCCACCTTGGTCGGCAAGACCACTTTCGGCAAAGGCTCGGTCCAGACCCTGGAGAGCCTCGATGACGGCTCTTCCTTGAAAGTGACCGTCGCCAAATGGATGACCCCGAACGGCTATAACATTAACGAGGTCGGCATCAAGCCCGACGTCGAAGTCGACATGACCCAGGCTGATTATGACTCCGGCAAAGACCCTCAGCTCGACAAAGCGATCGAAATTTTGACCCAGAAATAAGAGTAATGAGAGCCTTGGCGAGACTTCTCTCTTTTGCTATTAATCTTAATTTCAAATATGGCAAAAAAAGCGTCTAAAAAAAAGATGCCGACCAAGTATATCTTTGTCGTCGGCGGCGTCATGTCGGGCGTCGGCAAAGGGGTGACTACGGCCTCGATCGCGCGCATCCTGACCGGCAAGGGTTATAACGTCAGTGCCATCAAGGTCGACCCTTATGTCAATGTCGATGCCGGCACCATGAACCCTATCGAACATGGGGAAGTGTTCGTGACCGAGGACGGCGACGAGACCGACCAGGACATCGGCAATTATGAGAGATTTTTGAACAAGAACATCTATAGGGAGAATTACATGACCACCGGCCGGGTCTATCTTTCCGTCATCCAGAAGGAAAGGAACCTGGAATACGGCGGTAAGTGCGTCCAGGTCGTCCCCCATATCCCCATGGAGGTCAGGGAGCGTATCGAGAGGGCGGTCAAGAAGACGGGCGCCGAGATCATGGTCATCGAGATCGGCGGAACGGTGGGGGAATATGAGAATCTTTTATTCCTGGAAGCGGCCAGATATATGCACATGGAGAATCCGGAGGATGTCCAGTTCGTCATGGTCAGCTATTTGCCGGTGCCGGCCAAGATCGGGGAGATGAAGACCAAACCGACCCAGCACGCCGTCCGCAGCCTGAACGGCGCCGGCATCCAGCCGGATTTCATCGTGGCCCGCTCGGTAGTCGACATCGACGAACCGCGGAGGAAGAAGATTGCCATCTTTTGCAATGTGGCCAAGGATGATGTCATTTCCGCTCCGGACGTCAGATCCATCTACGACATCCCTCTCAATTTCGAGAAAAACAGTTTAGGCGATAATATTTTGAAGAAGTTCGGCTTGAAGCCCAGGAAGAAGGACTTGGATGATTGGAAAAAGATGGTCAATCGGGCCAATGATCCCAAGGACAAGGTCACGATCGGTATCGTCGGCAAATATTTCGCCACCGGGGATTTCACCCTTTCCGATTCCTATATCTCCGTCATAGAAGCTTTGAAGCACGCGGGGATGGCCAATAGGGCCAAGGTGGTCATGGAATGGATAAATACGGACGAGGTCGAAAGTAAGGGCACCGCCATGTTGAAAAAATACGACGGCATCATCGTGCCTCAGGGCTGGGGCTCTCGCGGCAGCGAAGGCAAAATCAGGACCATCCAGTATTGCCGTGAGAATAAGGTGCCTTATTTCGGGCTCTGCTACGGCATGCAAATGGCGGTCATTGAATTCGCTAGAAACGTCTTGAAGTTCAAGGATGCCAATTCCGAGGAAGTCGATCCGAAGACCAAATACCCGGTCATCCATATCATGCCCGGCCAGAAGGAGCTCTTGGCCAAGAAGCAGTACGGCGGCACCATCCGCCTGGGCGGCTGGCCCTGCCAGATCATCCCCGGCACCCATTTAGCCAAGGCCTATAAGAAACTTGGCAAGGAGGGGGTGATTTCTGAGCGCCATCGCCACCGTTACGAATATAATAATGAGTTCAGGGAGCAATTCGAAAAGGCCGACCTCAAGGTCTGCGGCACTTCGCCGGACGGAAAGATCGTCGAGGCGGTTGAGATTACTAATCATCCTTTCTTCATCGGCACCCAGTTCCATCCTGAATATATCTCAAGGCCTTTGGATCCGCATCCCTTGTTCGTCGAATTCGTCAAAGCTTGCTTGAAAAAAAAGTAAATACACCCCACCTAATCCTCCCCTTACTAAGGGGAGGTAAGAAGTTTAGTTTTAGTTTTACTCCCCCTTTCCAAGGGGGAGATTAAGAGGGGGTCTTAAATAAGGAGGGAATAAATGACCACTTTATATAATTTATTTTCTCAAAAACGACGGCGGCAAAGTTTGCGAAAACAAAACATAGGAGCTGAAAAGATTCTATGGTCAAGGATAAAAAATAAACAGATTAATTATAAGTTTCGTCGTCAGTTTGGAATAGGAAATTATATTGTTGATTTTTATTGTCCTCAACTGAAATTAGCCATCGAGATAGATGGAGCAACTCATTCTACTCTCAGGGAAATTGAGCGTGATGAAATTAGGGAAAAATATTTAAAAAATTTAGGAATTACCGTTAGAAGATATACTAATATTGATGTTCGCAATAATTTATTAGGGGTTATTGATGATATTTGTAATATTTGTGCAGAATTAAATCTAGAAAGACCCCTCCTTAATCCTCTCCTTATTAAGAGGAGGTAAAAATAGAAAGTTGAGTTTATGTATAAAAAAACCGCCCCTTAAGGGCGGCTTTTTGATAGAAGTTATTTTTTGGGCATGACGCTCACAACCTTGGTTAATTCCATGCTGTTGTCGAACTTTTTGATCTTCTTGGTCGAGAATTTCACCAGGCCTGCCGCCAGGGCGAATAGGGTATCGTCTCCGCCGCGTTCTACGTTGAGGCCGGGGCGATATTTGGTCCCTCTCTGGCGGATGATGATGCTGCCTGCTTTGGCAAATTGGCCGTCCTGGATCTTGACTCCGAGGCGCTTACTTGCCGAATCGCGGCCCAACGATGTTGAACCGGCTGCTTTCTTATGTGCCATATTGTTTCAATTTACCAATTATCAAGCGATTTGCAATTGGAAATAAAAGTTAATATTTACTTTAATAAGATAGCAGGAATGCGGGGGGGTGTCAAGATTTTAAATAAAACTTGACAGGGCAGTCTTCTTATAGCTATACTAAAAATACCAACCTTTTTAGTAGGTATTATGAAGTTTTCAACCAGATCCACATATGGTTTAAGGGCCATGATCAGTTTAGCTCAAAGATGGGGGAAAGGAAGCATTTCCCTTTTAAGCATCTCTGAATCAGAAAAGATATCCCACGGCTATTTGGAAAGGATCTTTTCCAAGCTCAAAAAAGCGCAGCTGGTCAAGAGCGAAAAAGGCGCTTCGGGCGGCTACGAATTGGCCAAAAGCCCGGAAGAGATCACTATCCTGGAAATCGTCAACGCCCTGGAAGACGGGGCGCCTCTGCTTTATTGCTTAGATGAGAACGGCAAGGTCTATTGCAGCAGCAAATGCCATTGTGGCGTCACTTCGGTGCTTTTGAAAGTCAGAGAAGCTGTCAATACGGCCCTGAAAGATATCAAATTGCAGAATCTGATATGAGGAAATATTTATCTATCCTCGCCATCTTCCTGATTTTCCTGCCGGCCGTGGCTCGTGCCGCCGTCGATTCTGACGGCGACGGCCTGTCGGACGAGGATGAAATCAAGATCTATCATACCGACCCGAATAACCCGGATACGGACGGCGATGGTTACAATGATGGCCTGGAGCTGAGAAACGGCTATTCACCTTACAATCCCCGAAAGGTGAAGCTGGACAAGAGCGACATAGACGGAGACGGGCTCTCAGATGCCTTG
>JAKAJF010000048.1 GCA_021813875.1 bacterium
GACGTTAGAACCGACATGCTGCTGGACCTCGAGGACTAGGGTCTTATCGCCGTTTTCGACTTCCAAAGCGTCGAAAACTTTGGGCAATTCATTATCAAAATGGACATCCACAACCGCGCCAATGACTTGTTTTATCTTTCCTGCTTTTAATTTTTCTGACATATGCTTTAGGCTAAAAATATGTTATTATTTTATTAACTAATTTTTCTTTTAAATTTTCCTTCAAAGGAGGATCAATGGCGAAACCATCGAGGAATGAGGAAGTCAGCGGTAAGGATAACCGGATCATGATCGAAAAGCTCCCTCCGGGAATCACCTCCCAGACCTGCTCTACCTGCGGCTCGACGGCCACGCATCTCGCGACCTTCAGAGGCAGAAAGGAATTCTGCTGCGGAAACGAGCGGTGCCGGATCAAAACCGAGAACAACCTGAAAGCTTACTTCAAATCCCTGCGCTTCACTCCTAACAAATTCGCCACCGCCGGAGTCTCTTAAAGACGCCGGTTTTTTATTCGGCCAAAGCGTTGGCTCCGGCCGAAATTTCCGCGATTTCCGCGGTGATGCTCGCCTGTCTCGCCTTATTATAAAAGAGCGTCAATTCCTTGACCATGTCCGTCGCCGCTTCCGTGGCCTGATGCATGGCCGCCATGCGCGCCGATTGCTCGGAGGCGTTCGATTCCAAGAGGGCCTGATAAAGCTGGACTTCTATCAATCTCGGTATCATTTCATCCAGGACCTCGCGCGGACTGGGTTCGAAAGTATACTCATAAACATACTTGTTACTCATGTGCTTCTCATGTTTTTCTTCCAGGAATTCCTGGGTGACGCCGACCCTGGTATCTTTGCCGACGACGCCTAAGAATTCGTCATGAGCTTCGATATCGACCGGCAAGATCTGCTTCACCCGAGGGACCTGCTTGGAGGCGCTGACAAAATCAGTATAAGCGACCATCACTTTGTCGTATTTCCCGGACAGGAAATCCCCGATGATCATCTTGGCCACCGGCACGATTTCGTTGACTTCGGCCGCCAGATCCAATTTGGGGAAATCAGCCACGATTTCATGGCCATGGAGGCGGATGGCGGCGCCTTTCTTGCCGACCAGGACGAATTCGGCCTCGATAACGGCTTTTTCTCCCTGGAAATGATATTTCTTGATGGAATCATTCACCTTATTGATGATGGCAGTATTGAAGCCTCCGCAAAGACCGCGGTTGGAAGTGATCAGGATGATCCCGATCTTTTCGACCTTGCCACGTTTGCTCAGGAGCGGATGCATACCGTTGCCATTCATGGATTTGGAAAGGTTCAAGACGGTCTCCCAGCTCAAATTGGCGTAAGTCCGGGTACGCAAAACCGCCTCGACCGCCCTGCGCATCTTGACGGCCGCCTCCATCTCCATAGCTCTGGTTATCTTCTTGGTGTTATTGACGGATTTTATCCTTCGTTGTACATCTCGGGTCGATGCCATATTTAAGCCTTAATATAATCTTGGGTCGATCTGAAATCAGCGATCAAAACTTTTACCTGGTCTTCCAATTCCTCGCTCAATTCTTTCTTGGCGGCGATGCCTTCCAGGATCTTGGCCCCGGAAATTTCAGCATATTCGCCGAGACCCTTTTCAAAATCATTGATCTTATCGACGGGAACATCATCCATAAAACCGTTAATCAGCGCAAAGAAGGTCAGGATCTGTTTTTCGACGGCTATCGGGCTGTACTGATCTTGTTTGAAGATTTCCATAAGTCTCTTGCCTCGTTCGAGCTTGGCCTTGGTCTCGGAATCCAGGTCCGAACCGAATTGGGCGAAAGCGGCCAGTTCGCGGTATTGGGCGGCTTCCAGGCGCATCTTCCCGGCCACTTTTTTCATGGCTTTGATCTGGGCGGAGCTGCCGACGCGAGAGACCGAAAGGCCGGCGTTGACGGCCGGACGGTTGCCTTGGTAAAAGAGGTCCGGTTCGAGATAGATCTGGCCGTCGGTGATGGAAATGACGTTGGTCGGAATATAGGCGGATACGTCTCCGGCCTGGGTCTCGATAATGGGCAGGGCGGTGATCGAACCGCCGCCTTTTTCCTTGCTCAATTTGCAGGCCCTCTCCAGAAGGCGGGAATGTAAATAAAAAACATCTCCCGGATAAGCCTCGCGTCCCGGAGGTCTCTTCAGAAGCAGAGAGATTTCGCGGTAAGCGACGGCGTGCTTGGAGAGATCGTCATAGATAATCAGGACATCTTCGCCCTTATCCAAAAAATATTCGGCCATGGCGCAACCGGCGTAAGGGGCGATATAAGCCAGGGAAGCCGGGTCGGAAGCGCCAGCTAAGACGACAGTGGTGTAATCCATGGCGCCCTGCTCTTCCAATTTGGCCACGATGCCCGCGATCTTGGATTCTTTCTGGCCGATGGCCACGTAGATGCATTTCATGTTCTGGCCCTTCTGATTGATGATGGTGTCAATGGCGATGGCGGTCTTGCCAATCTGGCGGTCGCCGATGATCAATTCTCTCTGGCCGCGGCCGATGGGAATCATGGCGTCGATGGCCTTTATGCCGGTCTGAACCGGCTGATTGACCGATTGGCGGTCGATGACGCCGGCGGCAATCTTTTCGACCGGATAATAAGTATCAGTTTCAATCTTTTCTTTGCCGTCCAAAGCTTCTCCTAAAGGATTGATGACGCGTCCGACGACCACCTCCCCGACCGGAACTTCCAGAATCCTCCTGGTCGCCCTGACTTCATCGCCTTCCTTGATATCGGTAAAATCGCCCAGGATGATGGCGCCGACCTTGTCTTCTTCCAGATTCAAGGCGACTCCATAGACCTTTTTGCCCTCAGAGGTATGGAATTTAAGCATTTCGGACATTAGACAGTCGGAAAGTCCGGAAATTTTGGCGATGCCGTCGCCAACCTCGAGGACCTGGCCGACGGTCTGCTCCTTGGCCTCCTGTTTGAAATCTTCTATCTGCTGCTTGAGCTGTTCAATGATGAAATCTTTTGTTGTAGACATATATTTGATTGACTTTTAAACTTTTTATTTGATCATTTTTTCCCTCAACTCTTCCAATCTGGTCTTGAGGCTGCCGTCGAAAATCTTGTCTTCCATCTTGATGATCATGCCGCCCAGGATCTTCTTATCCACTTTCGGCTTCAAGACTACTTCTTTGGCCCGGGAAAGCGAGGCGATGTGTCCAGTTAATAATTTCAAGGTCTCCTTGTCGGGATCGATGGCGGTAGTGATCTCGGCTTCGACTATCCCCTTCTCCAGGTTCCAATAATTTCCGAACTCCGCGATTATCTTGTCGAGATTCTTCTCCTGGCGCTGCCTGATCAAGAAGGCGGCGAATTTCGCCATCAAGGCTCCCACCTCTTTTTCAGTTTTGCCGCGAGTCAGCTGGAACAGGACCCGGCCGTATTGTTTGGCGCTTATCTTCATCTATTTGACCAATAATTTCTTAATCAGTTCCTTGTCTTTTTTCGCGTCGACGCCTTCACCCAGGATCTTATGGAGGGAAGCGACGACCAGATCGGCCGCTTCTTTCTTGATTTCTTTCAAGGTCTGCGCCTTTTCATGCTGCATCTTGGCTTTTTCCTGATTGATGATCGAGCCAATCTCCTCCTTGGCCTTGGCGACGGTCTCTTTCTTCTTCTCTTCGGCAGCCTGCTTGGCCTTTTCCAGGATCTCGGCCGCTTCTTTCTTGGCGTTAGCCATGACTACGTTATATTCTTCGCGGGTCTGGGCCAGTTTTTCATCGATAGCTCGGGCGTCATCAAGGCTCTTTTCGATCTTACCGGTCCTCTCTTGCATGATCTTCATAAGAGGCTTCAAGGCGAAAAAATAAAGGACCGCGAATACGATCGCGAAATTTATGGCCTGCGCGACCAATAGTCTGAAATCGATATGGAAGGTTTCGATTAAGTCACCCATATTTGAAATTTTTAATTAATTAGTAATTAGCCAGCCGGAATTCCGGCCGACCAAATAACCAAGCAATTAAAGATTACTTGATGCTGAAGGCGATGACCAAGGCGTAAATGGCGACGGCTTCAGCGAAGGCGGCGGCCAAAAGCATGGCGACCAAGACCTTTCCGGAAGCTTCCGGGTTTCGGCCGATGGCTTCCATGGCTTTAGCGCCGATAAAACCGATACCTAAGCCCGGTCCGATGGCGCCGATGCCGATGGCTAATGCCTTTGCTAACATTACACTTTCCATAAATATTCTTGTCATGCTCGGGAGTAGGCAGGAAGCCGACGCCCGAAATGACTTAAATTACTTATTAATGCTCTTCAGCGGTGCTGCTCATAGTCAGGTATGTCAGGACCAGCATCATGAAAATCATAGCTTGGATCAGTCCGACGATGACTTCCAGGAACATGAACGGTATGGGAAGCCCGAAAGCCAGGATGGCCGACATGGAAGCGAGTAAGACTTCGCCCGCGAATATGTTTCCAAAAAGACGGAAAGACAGGCTGGCCACCTTGGCAAGTTCACCGATGATCTCCAGAAGACCGACGAAAAATTTGATCGGGTTGACGATCAGGATGGTCGGTTCCTTGACGATCTTCCTGGGGATTTCGACCAAAGTCTGGATGTTTATGAACTTATTGAAATGGCGCCAGATGCCCAAGGAAACGGTGCCCAAGATGTGGCTAGCGACGACGCCGATGATGGCGAGAGCCAAGGTGGTGTTGAGATCGGCGGTGCCGCCGCGGAAATAAGGGATGAAGACCTTCTCTCCATGCTCGGCGACCACCTGGCCGATAGAGCCCACGCCCGGAAGCATGCCCATCCAGTTGCTCAGAAGGATGAAGATGAAAAAGGTGAAGACGAAGGGGAAAAATTTGAGCGATTTCTTCCTCGAGCCCGTGACCGAATCGAAAATCTCTAAAAGCCCTTCCACAGCCATCTCTAACACGCTCTGGACCTTGCCGGGAATCATCCTGATATTCATCCTTATAACCAGGCTTATGACCAAGATGATAAAGACGACGATCCAGGAATTCAGGAGCGAATTGGTGATGGGGAATTTGCCGATATAGGAAATCGGCTCCGCGAACATAGTATTTTCATGAATTATCTCCTCGTGGGCGTTTTCAATATTGGCTTGTTGGGTTTGGGCTGTCATTTTTTATTCTTAGCCTGATTATTCTTATCAATTTTTTTATATTCCTTCAAGGTGTTTTTTACCAGGCCGGCCATAGATACGACAAAGGCGACACCGACGGTCGTCAGGAACAACCAAGGGGTCGTACCGTATCTTCTGTCCAACCATTTTCCTAAAAAAATGCCCGCGAGCACCGGTACGACGATCCAGCTCGAAAGCCGGAAAAACATGAATAAGGCCGGCTGCCACCAGGGCTTTTGTCCGGCACTCACCCGACCTTCCCTGTCCTTATTTTTCTCTTCCATAAATGGGCGAAAAATAAAACAAACAAGGGCCCTCTAGTCCTTGAAAGAAAAACTTTTGTGGATAAATCCACCCAATAATTATTTTACAAGCTTTTGTGAGAAAGTCAACTGTTTTTTTTCAATTTTCATCGTCCCAGTCCCGGTCTCCCACGGGTAGCTGGAAATCAGCGCCGCCCCGCTCAATCTTTGCCGCCAGCCCCTTTCCCGCAGGTTTTGGCACTCCCTTCTTTTGCCCGGCCTCCAGCTCCTGGGCGTGGCTTTTCGCCACTTCTTCGAAATTGGCGGCCGATTCTTTCGAAAAGCCGAGCCGGATCAATTCTTCACCGATCTTCCGAGAAATTTCCTTATAATCATAGCCGTTCTTCTCCAGGTTCCCGGGCAATTTCCCTTCCTGCATCAGGCCGAAAATGACATGGGCGAAAAACGACGCCCGCGGCCGGAAATTCCCATCGGCCTTGGCGGCCGGCGGGTTTTTTTCAAGATGGATGCGGATATCCGAGCCGAGTTTTTCTTGCTTCAGATTCTCGTCAAACAGGTCCAATTGAGGATCCTGCCCCTGGCTCGGTTTTTCTATGGTAAATTTCATAAGCCTAATTCTTTTAATAGGTCTTTCTGCCTCCTATTGAGATTTTTTGGCGTCTCGACGATGGCCTCGACCAGATGATCACCCCTGCCTGACCCCTGGACATGCGGCACGCCCCTGCCCTTAAGCCTGAAGACCGTTCCGGATTGGGTGCCTTCAGGAATCTTCAATTTGACCGGGCCGTCGACCGTCTCTACCTCAATCTTATCACCGAGGGCGGCCTGCGTAAAGTTGAGTTGCGCCCGGGAAGTGACGTTATAACCTTCCCGTTTGAACCTTTTATCGGGACGGACTTTGACGGTCAGATAGAGGTCGCCAGCGGGCGCTCCCTTCTGTCCAGCTTCGCCTTGGCCGGCCAGACGGATGGTCTGGCCGTCATCGATGCCGGCCGGAATCTTGACTTTGATGCTGACCACCTCCCTGATGATTCCGGAGCCATGGCACTTGGTGCATTTCTGGCTATAAGTCTTGCCTTCGCCGCCGCAATTGGTGCAAGTCGCCTGGACCTGCATGTTGCCGAACATGGTGCGTTGGATCCTGGTGACCCGTCCCGAGCCGTGACAGACCGGACAGGTCTCCACTTTGGCGCCCGGCTCCACTCCGGAGCCATGGCACTTGGTGCAGGTAATACTTTTATTCAAATTAATCTCTTTTTCAGTCCCGAAGACGGCTTCTAAAAAATCGATCTGGAGAGCAACTTCGATATCTTTCCCCCTCCTCTGCCTCGCCTGTCCGCGGCCTCCGCCGAAGCCGAAGATGTCGCCCGCAGTAAGATGAAGCAGCCGGAAAGTGCCGCGCAATTTTTGCATGTACGCACCGATGAAGGGCGCGAAGGTTATGTGGCCGCATGGCTCATGTCTCCGTCCACCACC
>JAKAJF010000049.1 GCA_021813875.1 bacterium
CGGCATTGCCGGCGAACAAAAAAATGCGGCCTACCCCTATGGCGCCGAGGGAATCAAGCTTGTCGGCATCAAACAGGGATCTGGCTTCGGCCGTCGCCACCAGATGAGAATTGTGATACCGATGAGCCAAGATGGAATGACTGATATTATCGATGGTTTCTTTTTCTATGCCTAATCTTCCGAGGATGACGCGAGCTGCCCGCGCCCCCTTCTCGGCGTGACAGACAGCCCCCTTCTTCCTCATCTCCTCCTTGCGGCCGATATCATGGAGCAAGGCCGCCGCCTCGACCATCGGGACATCGGCTTTTTCTTTTCTGGCGATACGGATGGCCAGGCTCCTGACCCTTTCCACGTGCGACCAATCATGGCAACCGCTCGCGCCTTTAAAATATTTCCTGGCTTCTTCCTCGATCTTCTTGATGATTTTCTTGTTGAGCATTGATTTAATTTAAAATGTCTACTTTTTCTTTTTGAGCCTTGATTGCTAAGTTAATGCATTCTTCAGGATCATATCCCAGTTCACGAGAAAATTTAATTGTTGAAAAAATCAAATTACCCAACTCTTTCTTCAGCTCTTCACCGGAATGCCGTTCTCTATCTTTAGGAGCATTCCTTTCCCAGCGACAAATATCCCCAAAAACCTTTCCTAAACGTACGATAATTTGCGCTAACGATAATTTTTCATCTCCCCAAATTTCTTCTGCTTGTTTAAGTAACTCTCTAATAGTCATTAGATTACCAATTTATCTTGCAATTTTTCCTTGGCCAGATTCTGGGCCCGCAGGAGGCTGTCGAAAGTTCCGGCATCTATCCATTCCCCATCGACGACCGCCACCTCCAGCTCCCCTTTTTCAAGATACCAATTCTGGATATCGACGATCTCCAATTCCCCCCGTCCGCTTGGCTTCAGATTCTTGGCCACCTCGACGACCCGCCTGTCAAAGACATAAAGGCCGGTGGAGGCGTAATCGCTGATCCATTCCTTGGGCTTCTCGACGATCCGGGTGGCTTTCATGTTTTTATCAAATTTGACCACCCCGAACCTTTCCGGATCGCTGACTTTCTTGGCAAACATCTTGCCTCCCGTCTTGAATCTTTTGATCTCCTCGCTCAGGTCGTCCTCGAAGATATTATCCCCCAAGATCAAAGTTACGTCTTCATTATCGATGAAATTTTCCCCGATTAGAAAAGCCTCCGGCAGGCCGCCCGGTTTGTCCTGGATCTCATAAGTTAACCTGACGCCGAACTGTTTTCCGGAACCCAAAAGATTTAAATAATCTCCGGCCCGCTCCGGCGAGACGATGATGAGGATCTCTTTGATGCCGGCTTTGATCAAAGTGTTCAAGGGATAATAGATCATCGGCCGGTTATAGACCGGCAATAATTGTTTGCTCGTGACTTTAGTACAAGGCCTCAAACGAGTAGCTAACCCTCCTGATAAAATGATTCCGCGCATAAATTCTTGCGCCATCCTGAGGAAGCCGGCTTGCCGGCTGACGTGAGGATCCCGTGTCCACAAAATTTTCACGAGATTCTTCACTCGCTTTGGTCGCGAGCTTCAGAATGACGATTTATTTCACTTTTTATTATTTAAATATTCACGCAGGGCTTCTTTAAAATCTCTTAAAGACTCTAATTTGGTATTTTTTAAAACTGAATAGATAGGCCGCTTCGCCGGGCGAGGAAATTTGTCGCTCCTGACCGCGTTTATTCTTATGTCGGCCCCCGTCAGTTTAAATAATTCTTTCGCCGCTTCATACCAGGTGCAAGGACCGCCGTTGACGAGATGATAGACGCCGTAGCCCTTGCCGCCTTCGAGCAGATCCTTGGTCGCCTTGGCCAGGTCGGGGGTATAGGTGAAGCAGCTCATCTCTTCGTCGACGACGTCGAGCTCGGGCTTTTCCTGACCCAATCTGAGCATGATATCGAAGAAGCTCGGCTTGGCCAACTCGCTCGCCCCCCTGGGACCGAACAGCTTGGAAGTCCGAATCAGATACCATTTAAGTCCCTTGCCGCTCAGGGCGACAACTTCTCCCTCGCCCATCAATTTCGACTGCCCATACCTATTGACCGGCCGAGTCTCGTCATCTTCCCTGAAACCTCCCTGCTCCTTTATTTCTTTCAAAGTTTTTTGATGATGGTGGGCCTGGCCGCCGAAGACATAATCGCTAGAATAATGGACCAAGATGGCGCCGATTTCCAGGGCGGCCTCCGCCAGGTTCCGGGGCGCTTCCCCGTTGAGCCTCTTGGCCAAGGCAAATTCCTCTTCGCTCTCCTCGCACTTATCGACGGCGTTATAGGCGGCGGCATTGATGATGACCTCCGGCCTGACATCTTTCACCTTCTTATTGATCAAGAGGCGGTCGGTAACATCGACTTCTTCCCTGTCCCAGGAAATGACTTCATAGCTTCCCTCAAAGACCTTGATAAGCTGTTGGCCCAAATTGCCTTTAGCGCCCAGGATTAGAATCTTCATTTTATATATTTAAATTTCATGCCGGTCCGGGGATGGAAGACGACCTCATAATTGTCAAAAAGGCCTCCGTACCCCAGAAGGCTGGGAGTGTCGTTCCTCTTGACGAAATAAGCCTCGGCTTTGACTATATTCTTGTCACTCGCCAATCTCATCCTTATTTCCCTGACGAAAGAATGGCCGAAGCCGGCCGCGCCGTAGGTCTTAATCTTCTTAGATTCAGCCAGATCCAGCCCTAAATGCTCGGCAATCTCATGGCTGAAGACGCAACCATAAGCGCCAGAATCAGGCGAAGCAAGGACCGTCAAAAATCTCTTGCCGAACATCAACGTGGCGACTACATAAAGAGCGGTGGCGCTCGGGACCGCGTGGAAGAAGATGGGGGCTTCGAGGCCCTCGCTCTTTTTTATGGCCTCCTTGAGCGTCTTAGCCCAGGCCGACACCCTTATTTCATCCTTACTCGCCGAAAAAACGCCCCACTTCCCCCAAAATTTGGCCACATAAGCCTGATCCAAGACTATGCTTTCGTTGATATATCTATTTTTTTTGGCCATACTGCCTGTCGTAATAATCCTTATACTCCCCGCTCTTGATCTTCCTCCACCAGTCTTCGTTGCCTCTATACCAGTCGACCGTCGCCTCCAGGCCTTCCTCAAAGCTTATCTTCGGCTCCCAGCCCAATTCTTCCTTGGCCTTGCCGAAATCGATGGCGTAGCGCAGGTCGTGGCCCTTGCGGTCAGCCACGTACTCGATCATCTCCTCGCCCCTGCCCATCAGCTCCAGGATGGCTTTAGTGATCTGAAGGTTGGTCTTTTCATTGCCTCCGCCCAAGCAGTAGGTCTCGCCGACGCGACCCCTCTTGATGATGGCTTCGACGCCGGCATTATGGTCATCGACGTGGATCCAATCACGGATGTTCTTGCCTTCGCCATAGACCGGAACTTTCTTGCCTTCGACCAGATTGGTCACGAAAAGCGGGATCAATTTTTCCGGAAATTGGTAGGGGCCGTAATTATTGGAACAGTTAGAAATGGTGATGGGCAGCTTGTGAGTATGGAAATAAGCCCTGACCAAGTGGTCAGAAGCGGCTTTGGAGGCCGAATAAGGGCTACGAGGATCATAAGGAGTAGCTTCCTTGAACTTGGGATCATCAAAACCAAGAGCCCCGAAGACTTCATCGGTCGAGATGTGATGGAAGCGGACGCCGCCGTTGTTCTTGGCCGCGTCTAAGAGTACGCGCGTACCTTCGACGTTGGTGCGGATAAAATCGGCGCTACCTAAGATCGAACGGTCGACATGGCTTTCGGCGGCGAAATGGACGATCAGATCGACGCCTTTGACCAGGCCATCCACCAAAGCCGCGTCGCAGATATCGCCTTTGACGAATCGATAATTTTCCGAGCCTTCTAAATCTTTAAGATTTTCCAGATTGCCGGCGTAAGTCAAGGCGTCCAGATTAGTTATCATGTCTTCCGGATTATTCTTGAGCCAATATCTGACAAAATTGCTTCCTATGAATCCGGCACCTCCCGTAATTAATAATTTCATATAAATAATAAGTCATCTCGAATCCCCGCGATACTTGGGATGATAGATCCCATGTTTACACTGCTGTTCGGGGAATTTCTCAGTCTTCCCGTTCAAAATACTCGGAACGGAATTCCTTCGAAATGACAACTAAATTATGGCTTGTTTGATTCTTCTCGCAGTTTCCTCTGCTTCCCCTTCTTCATATCTTCCTTGCGGCCAAAGATGTAAATTATCGCCTTCAGCGCGCGGCACAATATGGAAATGGATATGGGGAATGATTTGTCCGGCGACCGGATCATTGTTCTCCTGTAGGTTGTAACCCTCGACATCCAAACCTTCTTTCAGCCCTAAGCCTACCTTCTTGACCGCAACCATCAAATTACATAAATCCTCCTCAGGAATGTTTTCTAGGTTAGTGAAATGCTTCTTGGAAACTACCAAAGTGTGGCCAAGGGCAACCGGATTGATGTCTAAAAAGGCCAAGGCATGTTCGTCCTCATAAACTTTGAAGGAGGGGATTTCTCCAGCAATGATTTTACAAAAAATGCAATTCATATTTCATAACTTGTAAGCCTCCGTCGGCAAACAGCATCCCGAGTTAAATTAGATTCTTTTTGCCTTATCTAAATCGAAAATTTCTTTTATTTTAATAGCAATCGCATGATGAGGGAGTGGCGAATTACTCCTCTTGATGGCAGCTTCTAAAAATTTTCCCTCTCCGTACACAGCCGCGTCTCCATTGATCCGGAAATATCTCCTATCTTTTTTGACCACGATTGAAACTTTCTTATTCTCCGTCAAATTTTTTAAAGCAGTCTTCATCTGACATGCTCCGACTAATAATTTACCATCTACAAGCCCCAAAGAAATCACAACGACTGCCCTCGGCTCACCCTTCTTAGAACAAGTGGCCATGACAATCTCTTGACCTTTCTTTAAAGCCTCGTTCCAAGACATACTTATTTTATCTTATAAGGCGACTCCGGATCGATTTCCCAGCGGATCTCATCTATCTCTTCTTTTTTGTCTTCGCCCTTATATAATTTATCAGGCAGGTTGACGCTATAAGCGCTTGTTTCGCCGATACATTTATAGCCATGGACTACGCCCGGAGGGACGATTATAGTTACCGGATTATTCTCTCCGACTTCCATCTTCAGATATTCACCTTCGGTCTCGCTCCCCTCCCGCCTGTCCCAAAGATGGAGTTCGAAGTTGCCCGGCCCCGCGAAGACGAAACAATCCGCTTGGAACTTATGTTCATGCGGCCCCCTGATCACTCCGGGCTTAGTGACGCTGATATAGCCCATGACCGGCTGATACCCCTCCTCATCCTGGCGGTAAATCTCGGCCAGCCAGCCGCGGTCATCGGAAAACCTGTTTAGTTTCCTTATCTTTACATCTTTGATCATATTTCAATATGGGAATTTCTGCATAAGCTCATCAACTCTTCACCTATAGCTTGAAATTTATCTAATTTTTCTTGATTAACTTCTCTGTCTCCCTCAAACTCATTTAAAGCGGCAATAAATTTATCCGCCTTTAAAATTATTTCTTCATTTTGGGTTAAGATTTTTATTTTCTCTGCGCAAGCTAATGAATGCTCCTTCTGATCTTCAACATAAACTCCTCCCAATCTTGAATTAAGAAGAAAGTGGCTAAAGTGATGACTAAGCCCGCCACTTCCTTTTTCTAAAGGAGCATCATTTTCCAACTTTTCTCTCATATTATTGCATTTTTGCTAAAATTTTATTGACTATTTCTTCAGCTTCACCATCGCCATAACCGCCTTGGGGCCATCTTTCGAGTCCATCTCCTTCTTTACGAGGCACGACATGAAAATGCACATGGGGAACATGCTGGTTGGCGGCGTCCTTGTTGTCGAGCAAGATGCTATACCCTTTGACGTCTAAGCCGTCCATGATCGAGCGGCCGATCTTTTTGATGGACACGGCCATGGCGCTGATGTCCTCGTCGCTCAGATCTTCCACGTCAGGCACATGCTTCTTGGGAATGACGATCGTATGGCCGGGATGGATGGGCAGGACGTCCAGAAAGGCCATGACCTTATCATCTTCATAAATCTTATAGCTCGAGATCTCGCCCGAGACTATCTTGCAAAAGATGCAATCATTCATAATTTTTTGAGGAAAATCCTCTTATTTTGAGTTAAATATTTAAGTTAATTATACCAACCAAAAGCCATGAAATCAAGAGCCAATTCAGGTTAAAATAAGCCAAAACGATGCCAGGCCAGGCCAATTCCATAAAGGAAAAGATGACCAGTCCCGCGGTCAGGGCGTAAAAAAGTTCTTTCAAAATTATCTTCAGATGCTTGTCCATTTATGCCAAAGATTAGATAAGAAGGCCCACAAAGTCTTCCCTTGGAGCTCGACTTTTATTTCTCCGAGGCGGACGCCCGGGCCGCCGGAAGAATTAAGGCCTGGGACGGAAAAGAGAAAATTATATCTCCCCTTCTCTCGATAAGCGTCCTTGAGGTTGAATTCTGCCGTGGCCACCTTCCAGCCGCCCCCTTCTTCTACGGGACGGTAGTCGGCGATGATATAATCGACGCCCTCGGGGTCGAAGTCGCCATCCACTTTCTTGAGCGAAGGATCGAGAAGCTCATCTTTGTCGAAGCTGAAAGCTCCGTTGCCGGATAAGATGACGTCATCTTTCTCAAGGACCAACGGCGCCGGCCGGCTGACTTTCAGGCTGAACTGCTTATAGGTCTCCTTGAGGTCCAATTTTTCACTTCCGACTGAGATCGACTGCAGACGGCCAGATCG
>JAKAJF010000050.1 GCA_021813875.1 bacterium
CCCATTGATGTTATAATAGAAGAGAGGAAGAAGGAGGGTAAGGAATCTTTGAGGCCGGAAGAGTTCGAAGCCGTCATGGACCTCAATAAGAGCTTACGCTTTTGATTATGCAGCAATTTACCGTTCCCCAATTCATCGATGTCGAAGACAAGATAATCGGCCCCATCACCGCCCGGCAATTCATCATCCTGCTGGCGGGCTTCCTGGCCATGGGTGTCTTTTACAAAATTTTTGATTTTTCTTTATTTTTGACGACTGCCATCCTGACCCTGCTTATCTCAGGCACCTTCGCTTTCCTCAAGATCAACGGCCGGCCTTTTCATTATTTCCTCCTGAACCTGATCCAGACCTTCAAACGTCCGGGCTTGCGCGTCTGGAACAACGCCTTCAGGGCCGAGGTCGTCGAAGACGAGGCCGACGAGGTCGAGGCCATCGCCAGGATTCCGGCCGCCCCCAAGCTTTTCACCTCTTCGAGGCTGGCGGAATTGTCCCTGATGGTCGATACCAAGGGGGCCTACGGCGGCGCGGCCGGCGAAGAGAAGATTAAATTGCAATAATGGCCAAGAATAAATTAGCCCAAAACAAAATAGAAAATCCCACCCAGCATTATCTCGATATCGCCGAGGTCCGGGAAAATACGGTGGTGATGCGCGACGGCAGCCTGCGGGCGGTCATTTTGGTATCGAGCATAAACTTCGCCTTGAAAAGCGAGGACGAGCAGAACGCCATCATTTCGGCTTACGTGGGCTTTTTGAACAATATCGATTTTCCCTTGCAGATCGTGGTCCAGTCCCGGGAATTGAATATCGAGAATTATATCGAAAGCCTGAAGCAGAAAGAGAAGGAGCAGACCAACGAGCTTCTAAAGATGCAGACGACCGAATATATCCAATATATCAACGAGCTTATCTCCATGGGCAAGATCATGAACAAACGTTTCTATATCGTGGTGCCCTATAATCCGCTTTCTGACAAGCACCGCAGCTTCTTTTCCTCTTTCTTCGACGTCTTCAAGCCGGCCGCCATCCTGAAGATGAAGCAAGACCGGTTTTTGAGATTGAGGGAACAGTTGACGCGCCGGGTGGAGAACGTCATGTCCGGCCTGGCTTCCATGGGGCTGAACGCGGCCGAGCTGGATACTCAGAGCCTGATCGAGCTATATTATAATACTTATAATCCGGTCACTTCGGCCAACCAGAAATTGGCCAACCTTGATCAATTAAGAATAGGCGAGTAAATGTTTAATCCAAATACAATCAAAAAACAAGAAGAGCTCGAGAAGAGGCAGCGGCTGACCCGGGAGAACGAATCCAAGAAGAGCGAAGTCGAGAATGTCGAGCTGACCCGGGAGATGATCGAGGAAGAGAAGGCTTACCGCCGGGGCATCGTCTCCATCAAGGATCTGATCGCGCCGGCGAGCATGGAGGTCAAGCCGGACTTTTTGAGATTGGGCGAGAAATACGTGCGCACCTTTTTTGTCATCAACTACCCCCGCTATATCAGCGTCGGCTGGTTCTCGCCGATCATCAACCTTAATTCGACCTTCGATATCGCCATGTTTTTCTACCCGGTCTCGAGCGCTGTCATCTTGAAGCAATTGAAGAAGAAGGTGGGCGCCCTCGAAGCGCAGATCATCTCCGACGCCGAGAAAGGCGCGGCCCGCGACCCTCTGCGGGAGACGGCCCTGCGCGACATCGAGGCCCTGCGCGACGCCCTGACCCAGGGAATCGAGAAATTTTTCCAGTTCGCCCTCTATACGACCATCTACGCCGACAGCCTGGATGAACTCAATAAGTTGAGTGATGAGATCGAGAACATCGTGGGTTCGCGCCTGGTCTATTCGAGAAAGGTTTTTTATCAGGCCGAACAGGGATTCAATTCCACCCTGCCCTTAGGCAACGACGAATTGTATATCACTTTCAACATGAATTCTTCACCAGTCGCTTCTTCCTTTCCCTTCATCTCGAGCGAACTGACCAGCGACAACGGCATCCTTTACGGCATCAACCGCCACAACAACAGTTTGATCCTCTTCGACCGCTTCAGCCTGCAGAACGCCAACGCCGTGGTCTTCGCGACTTCCGGCGCCGGCAAGAGTTACGCCATCAAGCTGGAAGTCTTGCGCAGCTTGATGATGGGCACCGAAGTCATCATCATCGACCCCGAGTATGAATATAAGCATCTCTCGGACGCCGTCGGCGGCACCTATATCAACATCTCCCTGGCGAGCGAGAACAAGATCAATCCTTTCGACCTGCCGCGGGCCATCGGCTCGGAGGCTAAGGCCGAAGATATTATCAGGAGCGCGGTCATCACCGCCAAGGGCCTGGTCAGGCTGATGCTTGGCCAGCTGACCCACGAGGAAGATTCCATCGTCGACCGGGCCCTGCTCGAGACTTACGCCAAGAAGGACATCACTCCTGACAGCGACCTCTCCAAAGCGGAATTGCCGATCATGCAGGATTTTCAGGACATCCTCGAGGGCATGGAGGGCGGCGCCGACCTGGCCTTGAGATTGAGGAAATACACCCAAGGCACCTTCGCCGGCCTCTTCAACAGTCCGACCAACGTGCAGATGGACAACCAGCTGGTCTGCTTCTCGGTCAGGGACCTGGAAGATGAATTGCGGCCGATCGCCATCTATACCATCATCAATTACATCTGGAACATCGTCAGGAGCGAGATGAAGAAGAGAATCTTGGTCATCGACGAGGCCTGGTGGATGATGCAGCACGAAGACAGCGCCAAGTTCATCTTCGCCCTGGTCAAGCGCTGCCGCAAGTATTATCTGGGCGTAACTACCATCACCCAGGACGTCAACGACTTCCTGACTTCTCCTTATGGGCAGGCGATCGTCACCAACTCCTCCCTGCAGCTCCTTCTGAAACAGTCGCCGGCTTCGATCGACCTCATCCAGAAGACTTTCGTCCTGACTGAAGGCGAGAAGTACCTGTTGCTGGAATGCGGCGTCGGCGAAGGCATCTTCTTTGCCGGCCATAAGCACGCCGCCATCAAGGTGGTGGCTTCTTACACCGAAGACCAGCTGATCACTTCCGATCCGAGGCAGCTCCTTGAGATCGAGGAGGCTAAGAAGGAATTCGCCGCCCAGATGGGCGGCGAGGGCGGAGGCGGAGAAGTCGACGAGATGGGTATTTAATGAGCCAATATGATAGATAGGAGATATCTGGGAATCTTAATCATCACGACCGGCGTCTTATTGCTGATCGGGATAATTTATATTATTTTCATCTATAAATTCACCAGCCCTCTGCCGGCCGAGGAGGTCCAGAATACCGTCTCCGAACCGCCCGAGAACAAGGTCCTGCCGCCTCCGGAAAAAGCTACCTTTACGGCGGAACCGGCGAAAAATTTGAGTCCCGAAGAGGTTAAGCAGGAAGACATCAAGAGGATGGCCGCCTCTTTCGCGGAAAGGTTCGGCAGCTTTTCCAACCAGTCTAATTATAGCAACATCGAGGATCTGGAGATGTTCATGACCGAAAACATGAGGAGCTGGGCCGAGCAATACATCAAAGAAGTCACTTCCAAGAGGGACGATGCCTCCATCTATTACGGCATCACCACCATGGCGGTTTCCGAGACCGCTAAGACTTATGACGACGACGTCGGCACGGCAGAGATTCTCGTCCGGACCAAACGGCGCGAAGCCACGGGCACGACCGCCAATGCCTCTTATTTTTATCAAGACATCCTGATCAGCTTCAAGAAAGAAAGCGGTGCCTGGAAGGTCGATAGCGCCTATTGGCAGGCGAAACAGCAATAAATTTAAGATGAGGACATGGATCCCAAAGATTCGATTTTGATCAAAGAAAGGATTTTAAAAAGCGTCTCCAAGGCATGGACGCTTTTTTTGGACCTGATCTTTCCGATCGAATGCCTCGGTTGCGGCCGGGAAGGGGTCTGGCTCTGCGAGAGCTGCCGGAAGACTTTGAGGATGAACAGGCGCCAATATTGCCTCGACTGCAGAAAGGGCAGCCGCTCCGGACGCTTCTGCCGCCATTGCCGCCCGGGCCATCATCTGGACGGCCTTTGGATCGTGGGCGATTATGAGCAGAAGCTCCTGGCGGAACTGATCAAGAAATTCAAGTATGATTTTATAAGAGATCTGGGCGAGCCTCTGGGCGGTTTCCTGCTGAGATTCCTGCGCGGCCGGCTTTTTGATTCTCTCAAGGAAGGCGGCGGCACGGAAATTTTGAGGACTTTCCAAGAAACCTTGATCATTCCGGTCCCTCTCCACCGGCGCCGCTTCAATTGGCGGGGCTTCAACCAGGCCGAGGTCCTGGCCCGGACGGTGGGCGGCTATTTCCGGCTGGAGATGGAGGTGGCGAGCCTCGAGAGGACCCGATATCGGCGGCCTCAGGCCAAATTGGGCGGGCGGCGGAGGCGGGAGAACGTCAGGAATTGTTTCGCTTGGCGCGGAGAGGATCTCGGCGGCCGGAACGTGATCCTGATCGACGACGTCGTCACTACCGGTGCTACCTTGGACGAAGCCGCCCGCGTCCTTAAGGAAAATGGGGCCGGGGAGGTCTGGGGGCTGGTGGCGGCCAAGGGCTAAGCTTGACGCCGGCCTGTTTTTTCTATATTTTAGAGAGATAAAGGATGTTTAACCACAGGTAACGAAAGGAGGAAGCATGACGCAAGCGGTAGAGAAGTCTGAGGGGTTCGAGGTCAGAAGCGGCAACATCATCACCGTCCCGGTGGGATTCGAGTTCGAAGAGAGCCTCAATAAGAGGAGCTTTCCGGAAACCCCGATAGCCCTGATCTTGTATGAGGTCAGCGGCCTATGCTTTTTTAAATGCTCGACCGCGGCCGACAAAAAGTTCGGTCAGTTCGGTCCCGAAGCCATCTCGGCGGCCAAGAGGTTTCTGGTCTTCGTCTCCGGGAATATCAAGGCCGGCGACCAGCTCTTGGTCCAGTGGGCCGAAGGTCGTTGCGCCTGCGCCAAACCCGTGGAATACGGGACCAGGCGCGAGGTCGAGTGTCCTTGCAAGCAGGCTTCGGCTTAAAAAATAACAGGGCATGTCTTAGGACACGCCTTTTTTTAATCCGATCTTTTCAATCAGATCGATGATTTGTTGCCGATTTTCTCCGTAGGCCTTCCAGACGGAGGCGCACCATTTTCGGATGGCCTCGTCCCGCTCCCGGCCGGGCGGAGCGCCGAGGATGTCCGAAACGGTCATCTCTCCTCGCCGTTCCGGCTGCTCGAAGACCGGCCACCGCTTCCTCTTCCGCGCCAGTTCCATATGGGCGCGCTGCACTTCCTTGCCGGAAAAGCCTTTTTCCAGGTATAAGTAAAGGCCGATCAAGGCGAAGGCGAGGCTGATCGGCTTGGTCTTCTCGTCGGCCCGTTGGGCCGTATAGGCGTCCACGACGTGCTGGTGGATGAAAGTCGGGTCCTGGTGGGCCAGGGTATAATAGGCGAGCCGGTCATATTGTTCTTGTTCTAAAGTCATAGTTTCACCTTAGCAGCTTTTTAAAAAATAAAAAACCGCCAAGGGCGGTTTAAAGATGCGCGAGGGTGATTTCCAGCATGGCCGGCACGTGCTCGCTCACGTTGGTGATCGCCGTTTGCATCTCATTAGGCAGCCGCTTCAAGGCTCGCCGGCCCTCTTCCTTGTTCTTATCGCCGAGATAGGTGCTGACCCTGTCCATGACCGGGGAAGAGTATTCCAATCCCTCCCAGAGTTCGCCGAAGCGGGTGTAGTAATAGGGTCTTTCGGGAGCCGCCTGGGTCTGGCGCGGCAGGAAAGCGCCGAGCATGAGGGCGAGGAAGCGTCCTTCGAGGGCGTTCCTATGGGTCTCCACTGCTTCCCAGACGAAGCTCCAGAGGACGTGCGGCATCTCTTCGCGGCAGAAGGAGAGCGGCCGGGGAGGGACGATCAGTTCTCCCGAAAGGTCGGCGACGAGCGCGCCGCCGAAGACGAACGAGGCATCCTGGGCATTGGTGGGGAAGCGGTTTCCTTCGAGCCCCGAGACGACCAGGGCCATGAGGCAGGATCTTTCCAGGCCAGCGAAGGGAGTTTTTTCAAACCATAGCCTTTTCTTGTCAAAACAGCTGGGAGCTCCGGCGATCCGGACAAGCTCGATAGGCCTCAAAACGCAGGCAGCTTCCTTCAATTTTTACCTCCTTTATGTTAGCTCTTTTCAAGAGAACGGTTATTACTTAAACCCTATCATAAATAAGTAAAAGAGGCAAAGCAGGCAGAAATTCCGCGCCGGTTTTAGCTTAATGATCTTCTCTCCATAAAAAAGCCGCCCGGACGGGGCGGCTTTTAGCGAGAAGAGATGCTGTCAAATCTTTTATTTCTGACATTTACCCATGACCGGGCAAAACATTAAGGATAAATTTATCAATGCCCATAGGATCAAAGAGCTGACCCAGAGATTGCCGCCAACCTTTAACAAAGATTGGACATAATAAAGAAACGCGAAAAAAGAAATCTCGGATATGATGCCATAGATCCATTCTTTTGTTTTGTTCATACATTTTTTTCCTTAATTAAGGCGTTATAAATCAGGGCTATGATTAAGCCTCCGATGGCTCCGTCGAAAAATGCCCAGATACCGCCGATGATTCCGCCTAAAAAAGTGGGCGCATAGCCGATATAGAGGGAAGATACGTCTTGTACGATTTTTACTCCCCAACCGAACGA
>JAKAJF010000051.1 GCA_021813875.1 bacterium
ATCCACTCTTGGGCCTCGCTCACCCTGGTCTGGTTGCCGCCGGCCGTCAGCCAGAGGACGCCGCCGATCATCATGACGATGGTGGCCAGGATGCCGATGACGCCGATGGCGTATTTATAGATCAGGCGGATATATTGGCCGACCGTATTCCCATCGACCGGGACAGCGGTGCCCTTTGTAAAATTGGCCTCCGAATCCTGGCCGATGGTCACTTGGGGGACGAAGTTGACTCCGCTGGTCGAAGGACTATCATCGGCGCGGCCGGCCTCCGGGAAGGCGGCTAAAAAAAGCAGAGCCGTCAGCTGGGTCAAAAAGATCATTAAGAAAAGGAGTTTTAAAATATGAGGCAGTTTTTTCATAGTTATTTGCCGACAAACCTGGCCTCGTCTCCGACCTTGCCGGCCTCGCGGATGATCTTGATGATCATCTCCTCGGTGATGTCACGGCCTCCCAAACCGACGACAAAGCTTCCGATCTTGGCTTTGATTTTGCCTTGGGCCGCCGCTTTCAGGTCGGACGCCAGAGGCCCCAGATGTCCTAAGCCGATGGCCTTATCGATCACGGCGATATATTTAGCTCTTTTTAAAATAGGGATGATGGCGGACGAGGGGAGGGGACGGAAGACTTTGATCTTCAGGACGCCGACTCCGCCTTTGAGCAGGTTGAAGCGGGAGGAGCCGTTGATCTTATCGGCCGCCTCTTTGATGGTGCCGATGACCGAGCCCATGGCTACCAGGATAGTTTTAGGCTTTTTAGGTCCGTAATATTCAAAAAGGCCATTGTCGATCTTTGATCTTTGGTCCTCAAGCTGCGGATCGCCTTTCTGATTAAAAATTTTATTAAATTTCTGATATTCTTTTTCGATAGTTTCGAGGCTGTTTCTTAAATCTTTATGTAATTCCTCGCGGATCTCCATATAGGAAGCCGGTCCGGCGAAAGCGCCCAAAGTGACCGGATCGGTCGGATCCAAGAATTCGCCGGCGCGGGGCTTGAAGGCGGGCAGATATTTCTTGATGGCGGCCGCCTCCGGGATGATGACCGGTTCATAAGTATGGGTCATGGTAAACCCGTCGACGTTGACCATGACCGGCAGCCGCAGCTGTTCGGCCAATTTGTAAGCCAGAATATGCTGATCGACCGCCTCTTGGCTGTTTTCGGCGAAAAGCAAGATCCAGCCGGCGTGAGAAACGGCGTGCACGTCCTGCTGGTCGTTCCAGATGTTGATGGGCGCGGAGACGGCCCGGTTGGCGCAGGTCATGACTACCGGCAATCTCATGCCGGCGATGTTATAGACCACTTCGGTCATCAGTAATAGGCCCTGGGAGCTGGTGGCCGTATAGACCCTCGAGCCGGCGGCGCTCGCGCCCAGGACGATGGAGGCGGCCGCGAATTCGCTCTCCGCCCTCAAGAATTCGTAGCCGGCTTGGCCGTCGGCCTTGAATTTGGCCAGATCTTCGACGATGTGGGTCTGGGGCGTGATCGGGTAGGCGGAAATGACATCAGGGGCTATATTTTTGACTGTTAAAGCGATGGCATGGCTACCCTCAAGGATTTGAGATTTTATTTGTGGCATATTTATAATTTCCAATTTTCAATTTCTAATTTCTAAACAATTTTCAATAATTTAAACTCTTTCAGTTGTCATTCCGACCGGAGGGAGGAATTCCTTAATGGATGAAGATAATAAGTTAAGGGATTCCTCAGTCGCTTCGCCCCTTCGAAATGACAATTTGTTATTTTTGCTCTAATTCCATCTCTATCGCCTTAAAAGGACATTCGGCGGCGCAGATGCCACAGCCCTTGCAATAATCATAATCGCAGTCGAAATATTTTTTCCCGCCCGCGTTCAGCTTATCGGTCTGGAAAACGATGCCTTCGGGGCAGACCTGCCGGCAGATGCCGCAAGCCATACACTTCTCATGAAGGTAGGCCGGTTTATAAGTCCTCCAATTGCCGGTCTTGTTGACGCGGGTGGAATTGGGTTTGGTGGATATCTCAATTTTCATGGATAATTTTTATTAAAAATTTTTAATATAGCTCTCTTCGATGGCCTTGATATTCTTTTCTATTATTTCTTTGCCCTTACCCTTGAATTTTTCCCGGATGGCTTGCTTCAATGAATCTAGGCTGACCAGGCCGGTGACTTTGGCGAAGGCGCCCAGGATGGTGGTGTTGACGATGTTACGGCCGATCTTCTCCAGGGCGATCTTGGTGGCGTCGACGGTATGGATGTTCTCGGAAGGCAGGTCTAATCCGATCTCTTTCTTGTCCTTGGAAGTGTTGATGATGGCGACGGTCTTTTTGGTGGATCCGCGGGTCAGGTTGACCGTGCCGATCAGGGTCGGATCCTGGATGATCAAAATATCAGGCTCGTTGACCTGTTCGCGGGTGCGGATCGGCCTCTGGTCGATCCTTGAAAAAGCTTCGATGGGCGCCCCGGTCCTTTCGACTCCGAAAGCCGGAAAGGCCTGGGCGATCCGGCCTTCTTTGAAGGCGGCGATAGCGATCAATTCGGCCGCGGTGACGACTCCTTGGCCGCCCCGGCCGTGTATCCTAATTTGATGCATTTTTTAATCTATTAATTATATTTTCCCAAGTCGCCTCGGGCATGTCTCCTTGGGTCTGGTAGCCGTTGATGAACCAAGTCGGGGTGCCGGTCACCCCCAGATCCTGGCCGTCCGAGAAGTCCTTCTGGATCTGGGCGGCATATTTCTTATCATCGAAACAGACGGAAAATTTCTCGGTATCGGCTCCGATCTCTCGGGCCAAGCCGACCAGATCGGCCTTGGAGGAGACCCCTTGGTTCTTGAACAGCTGGTCGTGCATCAGCCAGAAAAGGTTCTGTTCCCCAGCGCAACGGGCGGCTATGGCCAGGTCCATCGAATTTTCATGCAGAGGAAAATCGCGGAAAATTATTTTGACATCATTCTTGTATTTGATGGCCAATTGCCTGATCTTGGAAGACGACTGCCGGCAGAAAGGGCAGGCGAAATCGCCGAACTCGACGATGACGATCCTGGCCTCGGGCGAACCCAGCCAATAATCGTTGCCGTCGCCTTCGGCCCTTTTTCTGATATTTTCTATCCGGGCGGAAGTGGCCGCGTCGAGGTCGGAATTCTTGATCTCATTGACTTTATGGATGATATAAAAGAGGGCGGCGATCAGGAGAGAGACGACGATGAAGAGCGCGACCAGGATCAATTTGCCCCACCATTTTTTATACCAAATTTTAGCCAATTCTTCCATTGATGTTTTTGCCTTAATGATTTATGATAATAATATTATTATTGACTGAATTATAACATAATCAGATGCGTGAGCCAAATAAAAAAGATCTGGGCCGGCTCGAGGAAGAGATGGACAGGAGGATCTTGAAAAAAGAAAGGAAGAGGAAGATGCGGGTGAGCGGGGCGGGGGTGAAAGAGTTGGCGAAGATTCTAAAAAAAGGAAAAAGATCCGAATAGGGTCGCTATTTTATTCCAAAGTAAAGTTTATGAAAATAATCTCCTGGAACGTCAACGGCATCAGAGCGGCCATGAAAGGCGGCTTTTGGAATCTGTTCAAGGAAGAGAAGCCGGACATCTTGCTCTTGCAAGAGATCAAGATCGCTGACCGGGCCCGGGAGAAAGAGGCCTTCAACTTTGGCGCTTACGAAGGCTATTGGAATCCGGCCGCCCGCCCCGGCTACAGCGGCACCGCCGTATTGGTAAAAAATGGGATCAGGGTTTTAAACTATTATATCGGCTTTGAAAAATTTTCCGCCCGAGGCGGATCCGCCTTCGGCGGAGACCGTGAAGGCCGGGTGCAGACGCTTGAATTTGAAAAGTTTTATCTTATTAACGTTTATTTCCCTCATTCCAACCGCGATTTGTCCCGCCTGCCTTTTAAGTTGAAGTTTAACCAAGCTTTTTTAAGATATTTACTGAAGCTTTCCAAAGAAGGCAAGCCCTTGATCATCGGCGGGGATTATAATGTGGCTCATCAGGAAATCGATATAAAAAACGCCAAATCAAATACCAAGAATGCCGGCTTTACCATAGAAGAAAGAAGGTGGATGACAAAATACTTGGAAAATGGATTGGTAGATACTTTTCGCTATTTAAATCCCGACAAGATCCAGTATTCCTGGTGGACCTATATGTTCAAGGCCCGCGAGCGGAATATCGGCTGGCGTATTGATTATTTCCTGGTTTCGGTTAAAATAGCTAAGAAGTTAAAAAAAGCTTTTATCTTAGATAAAATTACGGGCTCTGACCATGCGCCCGTAGGTGTTGAATTAGATATTTGAAATTGTCATTCCGGCCTCCGAGCCGGAATCCAGGAGAAATAGTAACCTTTATATGAAGGAGGATAAATACTATTACGTTTATATTCTATCCAATAAAAGAAATGGAACTTTATATATAGGAGTTACAAATAATATTATTAACAGAAGTTTCCAACATAAAACAAGAGAAAATAACAAAAGTTTTAGCGCGAAATACAATTTAAATAGGTTGATTTATTATGAAGTTTATACTGATATTGCTGATGCTATAGCAAGAGAAAAGCAATTAAAAAATTGGAGAAGAGCGTGGAAAATTAATTTAATTGAAAAAAATAATCCAGTGTGGGTAGATTTATATAAAGATTTATAATAATTTGTCTTACCCCTGGATCCTGAATCAAGTTCAGGATGACTAAATAATATGGCTTATAATCATGGCGAAATTGAGAAAAAATGGCAGGATAGGTGGGAGAAGGAAGGCTTATATGAAGCCGAAGATTTTTCCAAGAAGCCTAAGTGGTATACTCTGATCGAATTCCCTTATCCTTCCGGGGCCGGTCTCCATGTCGGCCACGTCAGGTCCTATACGGCCCTGGATGTCGTTTCAAGGAAGCGCCGCATGGAAGGCTTCAACGTCCTTTATCCGATCGGCTGGGACGCTTTCGGGTTGCCGACCGAGAATTATGCCATCAAGCACAAGATCCATCCCCGCATCGCCACCGAGGAAAACATCGCCACTTTCAAGAGACAGCTCCAAAGCTTGGGGATTTCTTATGATTGGTCGCGGGAGATCAATACGACCGACCCTTCTTATTATAAATGGACGCAGTGGATCTTTCTGCAATTCCTGAAGCATGGCCTCGCTTATAAGAAGAAGATGCCGATCAATTGGTGTCCCTCTTGCAAGATCGGCCTCGCCAACGAGGAGGTCGTCAACGGCCGCTGCGAGCGCTGCGGCGCCCTGACCGAAAAACGAGAGAAGGAGCAATGGATGCTCGCCATCACCAAGTACGCCGACCGTCTGATCAAGGACCTCGATGCGGTCAATTATTTAGAGAAGATCAAGACGCAGCAGATCAATTGGATCGGCCGGAGTGAAGGCGCCCAGTTCAAGCTGCAGGTCGCGGGCACGGACGAGAGGATCGAGGTTTACACGACCCGTCTGGACACCGTCTTCGGCGTCACTTACGTGGTCCTGGCGCCCGAGCATGAATTGGTCGAGAAGTTAAAAGGAAGGATTGAAAATTACCAAGAAGTCAAAAATTATATCGTCGAGGCTCAGAAAAAGTCAGACTTGGAAAGACAAGAACTTGAAAAAGAAAAGACCGGCGTCGAACTTAGGGGTCTCAAAGCCGTCAATCCCTTCAATCAGGAAGAGGTGCCGGTCTTCGTGGCCGATTATGTCATCGGCGGCTACGGCACCGGGGCGGTCATGGCCGTGCCGGCCCATGATGAACGCGATTTTGCCTTTGCCAAGAAATATGATCTGCCCATAAAGACCGTCATTATCCCCGTCCCCCTGACAAGGGGGATTGAGGGGGTTAAAAATGAGAAGAATAGTAACCCCCCTACCCCCCCTTATCAAGGGGGTGTTCAGGAGAAAGTTTTTGCCGAAGATGGAATATTAATCAATTCCAATAATTATGACGGCCTCACTTCCGCCGAAGCTCGGGAGAAGATGACCGCCTGGCTGGAAAAAGAGGGGATCGGGGAGAAGAAGGTCAATTACAAGCTCCGCGATTGGGTCTTTTCGCGCCAGAGGTATTGGGGCGAGCCGATCCCGGTCGTCAGGTGCGAGAAGTGCGGCTTGGTGCCGGTGCCGGAGAGCGAGCTGCCGGTCGAATTGCCGGAGGTCGAAAGTTATGAGCCGACCGATACCGGCGAATCGCCGTTGGCCAAAGTGACCGACTGGGTCGAGACCACCTGCCCGGCTTGCGGCGGCGAGGCCAAGCGGGAGACCGATACCATGCCTAACTGGGCCGGTTCGAGCTGGTACTTCCTGCGCTACGCGGATCCGCATAATGACCAGGCCTTGGCCGACCGGAAGAAGCTCGATTACTGGATGCCGGTTGACCTATATAATGGCGGCATGGAGCATACCACTCTCCATCTTTTATATTCCCGTTTCTGGAACAAATTTCTCTTCGATATCGGGGTCGTGCCGACGAGCGAGCCTTACGCCCGCCGGGTTTCGCATGGCATGGTCCTGGCCGAAGACGGCAAGAAGATGTCGAAGTCGCTCGGCAACGTCATCAATCCCGACGACGTGGT
>JAKAJF010000052.1 GCA_021813875.1 bacterium
CAACGAGCGGCGCCGCCGCACCTATAATCATAGAACTCCTTGCCGACCCCGCATAATTCTCCGATGTCGGCGCTCCAATCGGCTGAAACTTTATAATCGATCCCGTTCGACCTATAAATATACCCTTTATACGAACCCCCTACGCAACCCGTAGGGTTGACCGGCAGATTCAACATATATTTGGGGGCGAGGTTGGGGATCCAGCCCGACGGGCCGCTGGTTGTATAGCCGGTACAGACCGTCTGCCAGCCGCTCGAGACCGGATAACTGCCATTTTCCTGATAATACATGTCCAGGGCCTTCTTTATTTCGCTTAGATTGGAATATCTCTGCGCATCCCTGGATTTGGCCCGCATATTCACCAAAACTACCGTACCAGCGCTCAGGAGGAAAGCAATGATGGAAATAACCACCAGTAATTCTATCAGGGTGAAGCCTTTTTTTAAATTATTTTTGGGCATACATAGGAACTATCACGCGGCCGCCATAATTGATCGACCAAAAGTTATCAGGAGATGCCGGAAATTCCGTCTCATTCTCATCGATCATATATGGATCGCCCCAGGGATCGATCAAGATATTGGGAAAGCCTATCCTTTGGAAACTTGTAGTCATCGTGGCGAGGCAGGCCGAGGTATTGACCGAGTCATGGGTCCAAGTCGGCCCAGGTGCCCGGCACGCACATTCAGAGCAGAAATTTCCCGTAATTTGACCCAAAACTTGATTTTTCTCCTCCCTTTTGATGTCGATCTGCTTCAAAATCTGGGTAACATCAGCCTGGTAACGGGCGATCTTGCCTTTCTGTCTGACGAAATTGATCATCGTTACGGCCGACGCCATCAAAAAAGCTACGATCGAGATGACAACCAAGACTTCTATCAATGTAAAACCTGTTTCCTCTGCCCGATTGCGAGATTTCTTTCCTGAATCATCCTTGATGAAATTACCCATGTCTTTACTATAACATAATTATTTGACGATCTTTTTCAATCCCGGCATCTTCTCGCCTCCGAGATAGGCGAGCATGGCGCCGCCGGCCGTCGAGACCCAATCGACATCATGCATCATCCCCGTCAGCTTTAAAGCCTCGATCGTCTCTCCTCCGCCGACCAGACCGAAAGCTTCGCCTCGCGAACGGGCGGCCACCAGACGGGCGATCGCCAACGTGCCATGGCGGAAATGTTCGGCCTCGAACCTGCCCAGGGGGCCGTTCCAGATAACGGTTCTCGCTCCTCCGATCGTCCTGGCGTATGTCCTGATCGTCTCGGGGCCGACGTCCAAGATGATGTCGGATTTCAGGACCGCTCCCGGATTCTTGACTTTTGCCTCCCCGCCCCCGTCCTTCTTCCGGCCCACGACCACGTCGACGGGAAGGATGATCTTCTTCCCCACCCCCGAACGGAGCAACTTGGCGGCGATCCTGATATCTTCCTGGTCGGCCAAAGACTTGCCGATCTCATGGCCCCGGGCGGCCAGAAAATTATTAGCCAACCCGCCGCCTACCAAGATGGCATCCGTCTTCCTGGCCAGGTTCTTTATCAAGGGCAGTTTAGTGACGATCTTAGCTCCGCCCATGATAGCCACCATCGGTTTCTCCGGCTTCAAGATCTTCTCGAGGTTCGAAACTTCTTCTTCCAAGAGCAGACCCGCCCAAGCGGGAAGGTCCTTCTTGATGGCGCTCACCGAAGCGTGATTACGATGACTGACCGCGAAAGCGTCGTTGACATAGATATCGGCCAACTTAGACAATCGCCTGGCGAAAACCGGGTCGTTCTTCTTCTCTTCCGGATGAAAACGCAAATTCTCGAGCATCAGGATGTCTCCCGGCTTCATCTTCCCGACCTTCTCTTCGGCGGCTCCGCCCACGCAATCCTCCGAAAACCCCACGGGTCTGCCGATCTTTTTCTCAAGCTCGCGGGCGAGCGGTTCGGTCGATAGGTTCCTGTCTCTGCCTTCCGGTTCGCCCAGGTGGGTGGCTATCACCACCTTGGCCCGGTAGCGCAGGAGGAAACGCAAGGTCGGCAGACTGGAAACGATCTTGAAATCATCGACGATCCGGCCCTTATGGAGCGGAACGTTAAGATCGGCCCGGAGGAAGATCCTCTTGCCGTATAGATTTTGGCTTTCTCTTAGACTTTTGATCTTCATCTATTTAAAGGTGACTTCCGTCTCTTTTTGCTCTCCGTTCCTGAGATAAATGATGACGGTCCTCTCTCCCGGTTGGAACTCCTGGACCAGGTCGTTCAGGCCCGTATTCTGATCGACGTCGAAACCGTTGACGGAAAGGACCAGGTCGCCCTCCTTCAGGCCGGCCGCGGCCGCGGCGCTCCCTTTGGCCACGGCCGTTCCGGAAGCGTCCTTATAGATCAAGGCTCCGCGGTAATTGCCGTTCTGCCGAAAGTCGAAAGCTCCCGCCCCGGAGGGAATTTCTCCCGCCATGCGGGACATGTCGATATAATTGGCACCCAGACTGGCGCGCCTGATCTCTCCGCTCTTCAAGAGGCTCCGGGTCGCGGAATCGAAATGACTGATCGGGTCGACCTGGTCGTCTTTGTCCAATACTCCCACGATGTCCCCGCCCAGATTGAAGATCGGGACGCCTTCGAAATCAGGACCGAGCTTGGAAGCGAGCTGGATCTTGCTCGAAAAAGTGTCACTCGATTCGACCAGGCCGCCAGTCCTCTTTTTAATGTCGGAGATGGCCGCCAATTCCGTCTCGCCGTCCCATCTGACGGCCAAGACGGTCTGGCCGTTCGCGATGTCGGCCGGGGAAGCGAACTTCCTGACCGGAAAATCTTTGGCATCGACATGAATGAAGGAAGCTGACGTCAATTGATCGGTTAGGATCTTATCTATATCATAGACCTGATTATTAGAAGTCACCACTACGTATTTATCGGCGGCTTCCGGCTTGAAGGCGGTCATTATCCAGCCATCGGCCGTAATTATCAAGCCTTGTCCGACCTCGTCACCGGTCACGTAGAAGTTGTCCAGGTTGAAATTTTTATCTGCCTTCCGCGGATCTCTCTTCTTAAAGATGCCGACCAGGCCGTTCTGGACCGCGCTGACAGTATTGCTAACCCTGTCATCCTGTTGGACCACCACCTTTTTCGGATCCCTGATGATGAGATTAGGACCCTGGTGCGAATAATCGATCTCCCCGAAAAAAGGCGTGACCAGGCTGTCGCCCACATAAGAACGGGCCAATAATCCTCCGACAGCGCCGCCGCCGATGCCGAAAGCTGCGGCGAGGATGATTATCAATAAAATATTGGATTTATTTTTATTTTCCATAAATAAAGCGAGATCCCTACCTCCATCTCGCGGTTAATAAGATTAAAAAAATGGTAAAAAAACCGAATAAAAGATAAATCTTGACGAATCTTCTGGACAGATTGCCCGCTATATCCAATTTAGTCAGATTTATAAGGATATAATAAAAGATAGCAAGCGCCAGACCGGCCACATTATAATTGACGGGGAGGAAAAATATCCCCCAGCCCGCCTCGATGATGACCAGGCCGATGATCAGGATATACAGCAAAGGCGGCTCCCGGTCGTCCCAGATGGATTGATAGATGATGAGGAGGGCGGCGGCAAGCAGGATCAATACCAGGTAAGGAACAGACAGATTCAAGAAAGATTGCAGGCCGTAGATCGAAGAAGCCATGAAGAAAAAAGACAGGAAGCTTCCGTATAAGAAGATATTCTTGAGGATCTTGGCTTGGAACAGTTTCTGGTTCAGAAAATAATAATAGATATTCTTCAGATAGAGATAAAGAAAGATCGAATCGGATAAAAATAGGATATGGAGGACTGGCTGGTTGCTGATCATCAAGGCGTAAACGGCCAGACCGGTCAGGAAGACTGCCGGAAAGAGCATGAGTTTCCAGGGGGTCTTGGCCGCGAATCCCTTGAGCCTGAATTGCCAAACCGCGTAGACGAGCGAGAGGTCGGAGATGATGAGGGAGAAATAGAATGCCCGCGGATAAAAAATTATGGCTTCCAGCAGGACGAAGATCAGAACGGGAACGGCTATCGGTAAAAGACGGATAAATCTCATGATCCTTGAAAACTAATTCAACCAGCCATAGCTAGCCTTGGCCTGGTTTATCATCTGCTGGCTGGCGATCTTCTCATTAGCATCGCCCGTCTTGAGGAAATCTTCCATCTTGACCATGGCCAGGACCAGATTGATATGCAGATCCTTAAATTGGGTAGGCACCTTGAGGTCTAAAAGGCGGCTCTTGGCCCCCTGGATCTGGGCTTCTTTGACGTCCGGCTCCTCGGCCAATTTTTCGTAATCGGCCAGGATCGTTTTGGATCGGGCCTTGTAATCGGTCTCCATCTTCTTGAGGTCGACCGCGCTTGTCTGGGCGACTTTCGCCCCCTCTTGCTTGTTACGGGCCAAAGAATGCAGATTGAAGAGCAGGTAGATGGCCGCCAGGACGACCACGGCCAGGAGGATGATTAAAATTTTTGCGTTTTTAGACATATATTTATTTAAAAAATTTCTGGATATCAATCTCGGCCCAATCGCCTTCGGCCTCGTCCCATCTGTAGGCCGAGAATTGGTGGCTCTTCTCTTCTTTGCTGTAGACATATTCCACGCTCGTCTCCGAACCGATCCTCTTGGAAAAGGTGGTCTTCTTATCGAGGATGACCGGCTTGGTCACATATTCCAGCCTGACCTTGCCCAAAGGGCTTGAAAAGACGATATATTCTATATCGACCCCACCTTCATCTTCCAGATGCTGGGAGCCGGAATCCTCGACTTCGAACCTATCTTTGATCTGCCCGACGATATTTTCCCATTTTTCTATCTGCATATTAATAATAGGAGGCCTGGGTCTCGAGGTCGCGCTTGGAACTCTTGGCCACCTCCTCGCTGATGAGGCCGCTTAAGAATAATTTATCGATGGCTTTGTTCATGGTGATCATGCCTTCCTTATAGCTCGTCTGGATGACCGTGAAGATCTGCTCGATCTGGTTGCGCCTGATCAGGTTGGCGATGGCCCGGTTATTGATCATAATCTCGCGGGCCGCCACCCGGCCGCCGTCGATCTTCGGGATGAGCTGCTGGGCGATGACCGCCCGCAGGATGGAGGAAAGCTGGTTCAAGACCTGCTGCTGCTGATGGGCCGGAAAGACGTCGACGATCCTCTCGATGGTCTCCGGAGCCGAGGCCGTATGCAGGGTCGATAGGACCAAGTGGCCGGTCTCGGCCGCAGTGATGGCCGCGGAGATCGTCTCGAGGTCGCGCATCTCCCCCACCATGATGACGTTAGGATCCTGGCGCAGGGCGTACTTCAGGGCGGAGGCGAAATCTTTGGTGTCGCTCTCCAACTCTCTCTGTTCGATGATGCTCTGCTCTTCCTTGAAGAGATACTCGATCGGATCTTCGATGGTGATGACATGCGACCTTCTTTCCTTGTTGATAATATTGATCATCGAAGCCAAGGTCGTCGACTTGCCGCTCCCCGAAGGGCCGGTCACCAGGATCAAGCCATCTTTCATATGGGTCAATTTATAGAGGACCTCGTCAAAACCTAAATCTTCGGGCCGCGGGATGAATTCCGGGACCAGACGGGCGGTCAGGCCGATCTGGCCTTCCTGAAAATGCAGATTGATCCTGAAACGGGAATCGAAAAAACCTTTGGAGAAATCAAATTCCCTCTCTTTTTCGAACCTGACCCAGGTCTTTTCGTCGACCAGCGACTGGATCGCTTTCTTCAAATCCTTATTATCCAGCTTTTCCTGGCTCAATTTGACCAATTCCCCAGAGATCCTAAGCATAGGGATGCTCCCCCCGACCAGATGCAGATCAGAGGCCTTCTGCTCGATAGCTTGCTTGAAATAAGAGGAAATATCCATAAAAAATAATTAAGGCTTTCTCCATAAATTATAACATGAACAGCCCGGAAAAAACAACCGACAACGGCTAATGGCGCATGGAAAATTCGCAGCCGCAATAAGTCTGTCTGTAAAGCCCGAGCTCTCTGGACAATTGGCAAGATTTCTTGAAACCGTCGCCCTTCTTAAAATCCCGATCAAGGAATTTCACTCCATAGAGGGTGGCCAGCTTGTTGCCGATCTCGCTCAAGGCCCGGGCGTCCTTATGGGGACTGATGCTCAAGGTAGAGGCGAAATGATCAAACCCCCGTTCCTTGGCCTCCCGGGCGGTCTCCGCGAGCCTCTTGGCATAGCAGATCCGGCAACGCTCACCCCTTTCTGGGTCGAGCTCATGGCCCCGGACCAGCTTGAGCCAGGCATCATGGTCATAGTCGCCGACCGAAACTTCCAATTCCTCGGACCGGGCCACCTTCCGGATCTCCTCGAGCCTCTTTTCATATTCTTCCAAGGGGAAGATATTGGGATTGAAGAAGAATAGCTCGATGTCATAATCCTTCTTCAGGTCCTGGGCGATATAGGCGCCGCAACCGATGCAGCAGATATGGAGGAATAATTTAGGCTTCATCTTTTAAATTTAGCCAAGGCCCGAACGATATTCCTGGGCACTTTCTTGTCCG
>JAKAJF010000053.1 GCA_021813875.1 bacterium
ACCTTGATCGCCACTTCCTCGTCGGCCTCTCTTGACGGGACGGATTGATGGTGCACTTGGATCGACTCTACCGTTTGGTTGAATTCCCTCTGTCCATGCAGGACTTTGATGATGTCGCCGAGCTTTAGGTCATCCTCAAGTTTGATTACTGCCACTTGGACCTTATTGAAATAATGTATGACTTTTCCGATTTCTTTATCCATATTAAAATCATAAATTTTGAAAATTAAAAAAATATTAAAAAAAAGAAGGCAGTCCCGAATACTCGGAACTGCCTTTTAAGTCAAAGCAGATATCTCTCCTGGTAGTCCTCGAGGGACATACCTGTGAGCATCTTAAAGATCATTAGATATCTTTCCGTGGTCAGGAGGATGATATCCTCCGGAACCTCGAGGCCGTGGACGAAGGCGATATGCTCTTCGTCCTTGGGATCGAGATTATTGAGGCCGATGACCCTTTCGCCCTTCTTGTGTCCCTTTTTGTCTTTCTTGTAGAAGAAGGGGGTTACTACGGTGGCGCCCCAGTCGCGGACCGGCTGCTTGTCGAAGAAGACGGGGTCCCGGCCTTCAGCCATGGCCTTTTTCCAGTCTTCGACGGTCGTGAACCGCGAGGAATCAGGGGTTATGACTTCGTCCGCTATTACATCCAGGCCCTCAAATTTCGTATCGAGAATGAGGATGCCTCGGGCCTTGGCGTGAGCGTAGGCGAGCGTATAAGCGGAGAGGAACATCTCGTTAGCTCTCTTGCCTCTTTCGCCCATAGCCGCGAAATAATCTTCGGCATCCTTGTTGATGTCGTGGCCTTCTTTGGCTTTTGTAGAGGGCGTGAAGATGGGCCTGGTAAGCCGGCTCCATTTCGGAAGTCCGAGTGGCAGGCTTTGGCCGCCCGCCTTTCCGGTCTCCAAATATTTATTATAAATGGACCCGCCGATGTGGGCGCGATAAATCATCTCCCACTCCGGAATTTCCGCTTGGCGCGCTACCAGGCATCTTCTCGGGTCGATGTCCGGGTAGGCCTCCCGCAGTTTAAGGACATAGTTCTTGTGGGGATCATCTCCCAGACTGACCAGATGGTTCGGGAAGTTTTTGAGTACGCTCGTCAGCCAGAAGTGGGTGAGAGCGGTCAAGACTTCGCCCTTCTTGGGGACGATGGCTGCGAGGACGAAGTCGAAGATCGATATCCGGTCGCTTGCTACCAGAAGCAAGAGTTTGGATATGATATAACTGTCCCTGACCTTACCCTGATGAATGAGAAATTTCATCAGTGAGGTCATTAAGGCGAGGTCACGTATTTTTGGAGGTATCTTTGCCAATTCGTTCTCTCCTTTACTCGGCCGTCGGCCGCGGTTCGGGTTTGTTGCAGCGAGGCATCTTCCTTGCCCGGAGGGGCCGCCCTATTTTCATGGGTTCGCGTTTCAGGCTTCTGGTGTAAGGGGTGACGTGCTTCCTTAAGGCTTCCTGCTCAAGCTGAGGCAGGAGGATGAATAGGAGCAGGTTGAAGTTGCCGGTCATGAGAAGCCATAAATGGACTCTTCCCATCGTTTCCGCTGTTATCTTGCTATTATCCGTCATAAAGTTCCTTTCATCATTGCCGGATCAAGGCTCCGGGTTCGGTATTCTCGATGAACTTCGGCGAGACGCCGTATATTTCGGCGAGCGCCTCGTTCAGGGTCCTTGTGACCGCGAGTCTTCCTTCTTTAAGGGTGATTTTAGGCAGTTCCTCTTCGACCGCGAACATGCAGGCATTGAGGAAGCCGCTTGAACCGTTGTAGGGCCCGAAGACGACCTGGGTGCCAGGAACTTCGGAAATCGAGAGCATGGCGGCGGTGTTATGCATGACCTTGTCTCCGTCCAGGAAAGCGACGCCGATGACGACGATCCGCTGGTCTTTGAGCGTATAGCGCAGGAACGCGTCCGCGGTGCCGGTCAGGTGGTTGGCCCAGCCGGCGCCGGCGATGATGGCGTCCACGTCGCCCCGCTCGGAAAGGACCTGGAGGAACCGGAGGACGTCTCCGGTGTTGCGGTGGATGCTGGCCGTATAGACGCCCAATACTTCCGCTACGCCTTCAAGCTCTTTCTGGCGAAGATAGTTGAGCCCGTGTTCGCACTGGGGCAAGTCGGAATCGGAACCGATTAAAACGGCTATTTTTCTTTTCATCACGCCTCCTCTCCTAAGACTCTCTCATAAACATGATCCAGAAATTTGACGGTCTTGTTGTAGTCAAAGACTCCCTCGAGCCCCTTCTTCAAACTTTCGGGGACTTCACTGCTGAAAAGAAGAAGGTCGAGGTAGGGCGTATCCTCCTCGATGGCCTTGAAGGCCAATCCTTGCGCCGTCCTGTAGGCGGTCTCTGGGTCAAGCCCCTCGCTCATCAAGAGCTCCTTGACTTCGGGCGAGAAGGTGATGCCCCGGGTGAGCTTGAGGTTCTTCTCAATCTGTTTTTCGTTGACGACTATCCCCGAGATAACCTTGGTCAGGCGTTTCAGCATGAAGTGCGTCAGCTGGAAAGCGTCAGCGACCGCCACTCTCTCCACGGAGGAGTGGGAAATGTCGCGCTCTTGCCAGGTGGGGACATGGATGGAGATGGCCAGGGCGTAGCATTTGATCAAGGTGGCCAGGCCGCAGAGGTTCTCGGTGAGGATGGTGTTCTTCTTGTGAGGCATCACGGAAGAGCCCTTCTGTTTTTTGCCGAAGGGCTCCTGGAGCTCGCGGATTTCGGTCTGCCCCGAGAGCCGGATGTTTATGGCCATGTTCTCAAGCACGCCCGCGAGGGCTTCGAGGGCGTTCATGACCTTGAGGTGCCGGTCGCGGAGGATGATCTGGAAGGAGATGGGCGCGGGCTTTAACTTTAAAAAGTGGAGCGCTTGTTTTTCCAGCTCTGGGGAAAGCCCGCCGGCGTAGGTGCCGACGGCGCCCGAGAGCTTGGAGTAAGTCATGCCTTCCCGAGCCTCCTCGAGACTTCTTGTCTGGCGGACGAGCGAGTCGTACCAGAAGAGAAAGGTCAGGCCGAGGGTGGTCGGCTCGGCGTGCTGGCCATGCGTCCGTCCGATCTTTAAGAGATGCTTGTACTCAAGCGCCTTCTCCTTGAGGGCGGCAGCCAGGATTTTTATCTCCTCGATGATTGTGTCAATGGCCTCGATAATAATCAGTGCCGTAGCCGGTTCCTCGGTGTCGTAGCTCGTCATGCCTCCGGCATGGAAATATTTCTTCAGCTCGGGATCTAGATAGGATTGGACCGTGCCGACGAAGGCCAGAAGATCGTGGCCGATTTCTTTGTCGAGCCTCTCGATCTCCTCGACGGTGAATTTGGCCTGGCTCAGTATCCTCTGGTAAATGCTCATTTCAAGTTTACCCAAGTGGGTCCGGGCGAGCAGGACAGCTAACTCGGTATCGAGCCACCTCTGGAATTTTTTCTCCTCCGAAAAAGTTTTAGTCATTTCAGGCGTCGAATATCTCTTAAGCATTTTCTCTTCCTTTCGGTTGGTCCGGATTTTCCGGAATGTGGTATTTATTTGTAAAAAGCAAAAAGCTAACCCCTCAGGTCAGCTCCTCCTTTGATGCTCTTTAAAATACAATAAATTGAAGAAAAAATCAAGGACCTCTAAAAACAAAAAACAAATAAAAAAGACTTCTTAAAAAAGAAGCCTGTTTGGTTAATGGCCGAAAAAGCCGCGGCCGACGGAGTCGGGTATGAGGTAGAGCTTTACCCTGTTTTTCCGGCAGAAAGCTTTTACCTCTTTGTCCCTGACCGAGCCGCTCGTTCCGAAGATGGCCCGGATGCCCGCCTTGGCGAGAACTTCCGGACCGTCTGTTTCCGGGAAGAAGCTGTCGCTCGCTGCGACCGCTCCTCGGAGGTTGTGGCCGGCCGTTCTGGCCCTTTCGATGGCCAGGTTGGCGCCGTGCACCCTGGCCTGCTGGCCGACGCCGTTGCCGATAAGGTGATAAGTGACCGCATCCACCCTGCTCCCGTAGTGATGGATCTTGGCGAGGGTGATGGTGTTCGAATTCGAGGTGTCGCAGACCGCTTTGGCGAGAAGCATGGCCATCTCCTGGTGAGACGTGGCCTGGCGGCCGACCTTTTCGAGCCGCGGGTCAGAGAGCAGGGGGACAAAGGTATAGTTCGGCTGGACCAGGAAGCCGCCCCTCACATAACGGAACCGGCTCCTCCTGTCAAGCGACTCTACTGCCTTTTCTGTCAGCGATGTCAATAGCGTCGGATTGAAAAGGATCCGGCATTTGTCACCTTTGCGCTCGAGCATCTCGACCGCCTCCTCGGTGATCGAGGGGACGATGAGGCCGTCGAGCAGGCGCCTTTTGCCTTTGGGCATCTTATGGGTCAGGAGGAGCTCGGCGTCCTCGGCTTCGAAATGGAAGTTACAGATGACCAAACCGCCGAAGATCGCCAACGGGTCGCCTTCGACCATCTTCTTGATGGATTCCTTCCTTCTCCAGCTCACAGCCGCGCCGCAGGCATTGCCGTGCTTGGCGACTACGGCTATCTTCCAGGTGCCCCGCGAATCGGCCAGGGTCATGGCGGCGTTGATGTGGGTAAGCGTCTGGAGGAGCCGGTCGAGGTCACAGAGGTTGTTGTAGCTCGGGGCCGTGCCCGCGACCAGTTGGAACTTATCGAGGGCGAGCGGGTCGTCCGTGTTTCTTGAGTAAAGGTAAGCCGGCTTTTGGTAGCCATTCTCGCCATACTTGCATTCGAGCTTTTTGGTTCCTCCGAGAACGACGTACCGGTCGCCGCCATGAAACATGGCCGAAAGGCCGCGGTAGAGAGAGACGGTGTAGTCGGCCTTGGCCGCCAGCATGCGTAGGAACTCTTCCCGGTCGGGCTCTCCATCCTCGAGCCAAGCGATGACTTTTGTCCGGTCGGCCGGATCGCAGATGACGATCCTTCTCGCCTTGGCGGCCGCGCTTAGCATAGTCGGTCCGCCGATGTCGGTCTTTTCGATGACCGACTCTTCCGTCGCCTCCGCCCTGGCTATTTCATCTTCGAGCGGATACATATCCACGCAGACCAGGTCGATGAAGGGAAGAAGCAGCTCCGCCATCTCCTTTTCGTCTTCCGGGACTCCGTGCCTAGCCAGGAGGCCGGCGTGCACTTCGCGGGAAAGGGTGACGACTCGATGTCCGAGGATGGCGCCGCCGCCGACCAGTTCGGCCACATCGGTAACCGGCAGACCTGCTTCCGTAAGCGCCTTGGCCGTGCCTCCGGAAGAGACCAGGGTCCAGCCGAGCCCGACCAGTTCTGTCGCGAAATCAGTGATGCCCCTTTTGTTATAAACCGACAGCAAAGCCACTTTTCCTTCTATTCTTTTTCTCAAGGTTTCCTCCTTATGGGTTAAAGGTTAAACTTCAGCCATTACCTCCTTTCTTCTTTATTTTATATTAAGAGCAAAAGAGCCAACCCCCCCTTGGGGTCAGCTCCTCCTTTGATAAAAGAATCTTAATCTAAAATTAGAGAAAAATCAAGAATAAAAAAAGCGGCTTTTAATCCGCTTGGAGTTGGATGCTATGGACCGGTATCACGTGGACAGTCTGGTCATGGAGCGTAAATATGCCCACGCAAACGCCTTTCCTGATCTCGCCGGGATAGACGACATCTCCGTCGAAGGCTTCCCAGTCCGCATCATTGGTACGATAAGCGCCTTCAATCTCTCCCCTTAATGGTGTTTCCTCCTCAAGCCCCGTGATGGTCCTTAATCCCTTTTCGTCAGGGGGAGAAAAAATGAGCTTACCGTTAAGGATAAAAGCCTGCCAGCTTTTCGCCTCGATCCTGTCTGTTTCTTTCTGTAAGGCCATCGCTCCTCCTTGGTTTTAGGTTCTAGGTGCTACATCCGAACTTTGTGCCCAGAGAGGGAATCGAACCCTCATGGAATCGCTTCCACACGATTTTGAGTCGTGCGCGTCTACCAATTCCGCCATCCGGGCTGAAAACAAAAAGATTTTGCCTAAGCAAAAACCCATTTTCATTCTAATATAAATGTTTTAAATTGTCAAAGCTGGGATTCTAAGTTATAATAAGAAAGAAATATGGGAAAAATCATCTCTATCGTCAATCAAAAAGGGGGAGTCGGCAAGACGACCACGGCCGTGAACTTGGGAGCTTATCTGGCTTACCTCGGTAAGCATGTCTTGTTGGTCGATATTGATCCTCAAGCCAACGCCACCTCCGGCATCGGCGTCGATCATAAGAACCTGGAACATGGGATTTACGAGGCCATCATCGGCGAGAAGCCCATCTTCGAAGTCCTTAAAAAAACCCTGCAAGACGGTTTTCATGTGGCCCCGGCCACCGTCTCTTTAGCCGGCGCCGGCATCGAACTGGTGGGTATGGAAGACAGGGAGTTCCGCCTGGCCATGATACTTGAAAAAATAAGAGATGAATACGACTTTATCATTATTGACGGCCCCCCTTCCTTAGGGCTCCTGACCATCAACAGT
>JAKAJF010000054.1 GCA_021813875.1 bacterium
AGAAGGTTTTAATAAGCTTTTCAGACGCGCTCAAGACTTATGGCAAGGCCGGCGACCGATCAAACCAGGAAAGATCAAACTATCACACCATCCTGAATTTCCTAAAAAAGGCCAACGATCACTTCGAAGAAGAACATAAAGCTTTCCGCGGCGAAAGTGGAAAAGAATTGTCGAAGATAGGCGAGCTGATCATAACCCAGCTGGAGTACGCCATCCTCAGCAAAATGGCACCCCTGGAAAGAACCAGGGCCCTTATTCCGCATTTTACGAAATGGGGATATCATTTTTAGGACGGATAAAAAACCGTCCTTTTTTATTTTCCAATCAAATTTTCTCCGATCCTAAAGACGTCCCCGGCGCCCATCAACAATACTATATCTCCCCTGCTGACATGGTTTCTAAGATATAGCTCACATTCATCCAAAGTTGAAATATAAGAAATATCTTTGATCTTTGATCTTTGATCTTTGATCTTGGCAATTAAATCTTGACTATGTACTCCTCCCTGCTCCTCGCGGGCCGAACCGTAAATATCCAAGACGACCAATTCGTCCGTGTCTTCAAAGCTCTTGGCGAAATCCTCGAGCAGAGCCTTGGTCCTCGTGAAGGTGTGGGGATGGAAAACGGTAATGATTTTTTTATCTTTATACAATTGTCTAGCGCCCGCGAGGGTGGCTTTGATCTCAGTCGGGTGGTGGGCGTAGTCGTCGATGATGGTGGCGCCGCGAAACTCGCCCATCATCTCCATCCTCCTGGCCGTGCCGGTAAACTCGCCCAGATATTCCCTAATTTTAGATAAGGGCGCTTCGAGTTCGATCGAGGCGGCGATGACGGCCAGGGCATTCAGGACATTATGCTTTCCCGAAAGACTGGTTTCGAAGCCGCCTAAATCCGATTCTTCGTCGGCTGTTTCCATTCTTACTTTAAAATATTGTCTACCGTTTTGCTGGTCAATATCATAGGCTGAATAATAGACACCGTCCTTCATGGCGCTGCCGGAAAAAGAACCTGTCGTCCCGGCCTCCGAGCCGTAACCTATGACTTTGCCGCGGCAATTGACGGGAGCCAGTTTCCTGATCAAAGGATCATCGAAATTAGCCACTAAGAATCCCTTGGCCGGAATCTTTTTGATGAAATTTATAAACGCATCTTCATAATCCTCTTTAGTCTTGAAGAAATCAGGATGGTCGTAATCGATGTTGTTCAAAAGGACGGCTCTCGGCTGGAAGAACCGGAGCTTATTCTGGTACTCGTCGAGCTCGGCCACGAGCAGATCGGACTTGCCGACCAGGCCGGCGCCGTCGAATTGCGGCACGAACGAGCCGACCATGGCCGAAGGGTCGAAGCCGCTTTTCTCCAAGACGAAAGCGAGCCAAGCAGTGGTCGTTGTCTTGCCGTGAGAGCCGGTGACGGCGACGCCGTATTTCTGGTTGAAAACTTCCGCCAGCGCCTCGGCATAAGTCAGAGTCTTGATCTTTCCCTTCAAGGCCTTGGCCACCTCGACGTTCCTCTCGGGCGTATAGGCGGTCGAATATACGATCAGGTCGGCATCGGCCGGGATGTTCTCTTCGCTGAAATGCTCAGTCACGCGGGCGCCGATCTTCTTCAAGACCGCCTCGGTCAGAAATTTCTCTTCCGTGTCGGAGCCGGCTATCTCGATCCCCTGGCCGGCAAAAAACTGGGCGAGCATGGCCATGCCCACCCCCTTGATGCCGATCATATATGCTTTTTTGAGCCTCTTTAGATCCATAGATACATGGTAACATTAGTTCCCTCCGGCCGTAAAGATAAAAAAGGCCTTCCTTGATAGGAAGGTGAAAGAATCACGGCGGGGGCTTCCGGGCCCGGAAGGAATCCTGCTTCTTTACGATGCAACCCTCAATTTTTCCTTAAAAGATCTTCGATTATCCTGACGATTTCTTGGCCGGGATTTTGTTTAAAAATTTGCCGGATATTCCGGCTCAAACCCTCTTTCTTTTCTTTGTCATCCAGGAGTTCTACTATCTCATCCTTTAAGGTTCCGGCCGCCAATCCCCTTTGATCCAAAATGACGGCCGCTTTTTTTTCTTCAAAAATTTTGGCATTGTCTTCCTGGTGGGAATTTGGCATGGGGATGAGGATGGCCGGTTTACCCAAGAATGCCAGTTCGGTCAGGACGCCCATGCCGCAGCGGGAAACGACCAGATCGGCGGCGGAGAAAGCGGCAGCCATTTCTTCCGCGCTTAAAAATTCAAAAGAATAATAATTTTCCCGGGGGTGGACTTCTACGACACTGCAGCTGACTTCCTCCCTATGCTTCGGATGCGAGGGGTCCGTCTCGCAATCCCTGAAAATTTTTCCCTTTCCGGTCTGATGGATTATCTGGGAAAATTTTAACAATCCATCTAATCCGTCCCAGATCAATTCATTGATCGCCATGGCCCCCGTCCCTCCGCCCAAAACCAAGATTACCGGCAATCCGTCTTTAAGCCCGAATCTTGCGCGGGCCTTTCCGTCTATCCCTTTTACAAATTCTTTTCTTAAGGGAGTTCCTGTTAAGATGGCTTTTTTGCCGTAATCTGACAGGGATTTTTCAAAGGTGACCGTGATGACCTTGGCGAAGGGCGCCATCAATCTATTGGCGAGGCCGGGGCGCGCGTCCATCTGATGCACCAGGACCGGCACCCTTAGGATCCAGGCCGCCCAGACGACCGGCACGCTGACGAAACTGCCGGCGGTCACGACTAAATCAGGCTTCCAGCCCCAGATGAAAAAGAAAGCTTCCCAAAAGCCTAACTTGACAAAGAGGAGATCAAGAAGATTCTTCCAGGAAAAATAACGTCGCAGCTTACCTCCATAGATGGCCTTGAAGCCGATCCTTTCCTTTTCGACCATCTCCCTTTCCGGTCCCGTCTTCGTGCCGAGCCAAAAAAATTCAAAATCTCCTTCTTGCGAGAATCTTAACTCCTCGGCGATGGCCAAAAGTGGGCTGACAGAACCACCCGTCCCGCCGCCGGTCAGGAGTATCTTTACTTTTTTGGAATTATTTGATAGCATAAAAAATCAAATTTATTGACCTTTCCCCAACAAAAGGAGCGGATAAAATGAAGACGAAAGAGGAAATCGAAGGGTATGTAGCGGAGCTTCGCAAAGAAGCCAGGACCGGCGGGACGAACGCGCAAAGGCAGCATGACATAGGCGTAGAAATAGGCGCCCTTGAATGGGTCCTCAAGGACTCTCCTCCCAAAGCCGCTCCGGCCCATCGCCGGCAGCGAAGACGAGTGGCACCACTGATCCCAAGCAGACTTAGTCTGCTTTTTTTTGGTCCTTTCCTTTTTTTAAATATTCTATCACGGCTCGATTCTGGGCCTTTTGCCTCAGTTCGTCGCTTGAAATGACCCCGTCCCAATCGACGATAAAACCGACTTTTTCTCCTTCAACCAAGCTTTCGTCCAATTTCGATTCCAAATCCTTGATCGAATCTATACTGTTAAAATCATTTTTATAATCATCTATTGTCTTTCCGCCATTCTTGGGGATGGAATTTCTGTTTTGACCCTGACGGACCCAGATCGGAACGATTTTAAAATCGCCGTGCTTCTTGATCTCTTCCATGACCGAGACCAGATTCTTGGACCTGTCTTCCAAGACAACGATAGTATCGATGCCGTTCCTGGCGAAAGATTCGCAAATTCCTTTTATCAATCCAACTTTCTTCTCGGTCGCGCTCAAGGATATGACGTCTTTTCTCAAATCCCCGAATTTTCTCTTTTGATCCTCCGTTGATTTTTCTCGGGCAATCTTATTGCGGATCCTGCCGAACTTTGCCGCAGCTACTTTAAAGAGGGTCTCATTACTGCCGGGAAGATCAAGATCTTTGACGCCATGGACGCCGCCGGAAGTCCAAATCCTCACCGGCCCGCGCCCAGCCATCTTTTCAACCTCATCGAGAGCCCCTTCATAGAAGCATCTTTCATAATCCACCTTCCGCGTCAGGACATTGTCTATCGAACGGCAAAATTCGTCCATATCTTCTTTCCGGTTCTCAAAATTTTTCAAAGCGGATCTAAAGATAAGGGTCTTGAAGGGAAAATCTTCAGAATCTTTGATATCCAATTCTTCGATGATATTTTCGATCCTTTCCGGGTCAGAAAGGACCTGATATAAATATTTTGCCATCAGATAATTATTGGGGGCGCCCAACTTCTGGTTGACGGAAAACCGGATGACCTGGAGCTTTTCCTCGAGCTTCTCCTCTTCGCTCATCTTTTCAAGCGGATTCTCTTCGAAGCCGGAAGGATGATCTTTAGATTCGAAAAAATTTTTCATAGATACTTATCTTCTTTTAATTTTTCTTCCAATTTTTCCGCCTGGATGTCCAGATCTTTGGAAGTGTCTATCGTAAAATAAACATCCTCAGGAGGAATTATGGTCTTGAATAATTCGACCCGCTCATGAAAATCCTTCTCTCCAGAAAGCGACCAACCCGTCTCGGAATTCTCCATGGAAAAATTGTCCGCGTCCATGCCGGCGAGGTCCTCGTCTCTCTTTTTCAATCTTTCCAGAAGGACCTTTTCGGGACAGGTCAATCTTATCAATAACAATTCGGCCTTATAGGGACGGGCGTTATCTTCGGTCTTCTTATAGAACCTGGTCAGGTCGGCATCGATGATATGGCTGATTTTCTTTTCATACAGGAATCTGGAAGCGGCTTGGTTTATTTTCAATTCAAGCTCGGGATGAGGGATGACGCCAGGGTAACCATGATTATTCAAGAATCTTTTTACCTTGTCAGTATTGATGACGGTCAACCCCAGCTTCTCGCTTAAAAAATAAGCGGTGGTCGTCTTGCCCGTGCCGATGATTCCGAGAAAGCCGAGGACGAACAGTTTTTTTGTATTTTTTGATTTGAGCCTGATCGAGCGCAAAAATTCTTCCACCAATCGTTCCTGGGATCCCATACTATTTCGTATGCTTGCTGATATTGACCAAGATGCCGATGGCGCCCAGGGCGGCCATCATGGCCGAGCCACCGTAGCTGATGAAGGGCAGAGGCACGCCGGTCATGGGCATGAAATCGATCATACCGCCGATATTGATGATTGCCTGGAGGGTCAGCCAGCTGACGATACCGATAGAGAGGATCTTACCATAGACATCGGGGGCGGATTTGGAGATCAAATAGCCCCGATAGAAAAGCAGGAGGAACAAGATGATGAAGGCGGAACTGAACAAAAAGCCCATCTCTTCGCCGATGATCGGGAAGATGGAATCGCCATCGACCTCCGGGATGTACATGAATTTCTGCCGGCTCGCTCCCAGGCCCCGGCCCCAGAATCCGCCCGATCCGACCGCGATCAGGGATTGGTTGACCTGGTAGCAGACATCTCTGGGGCTCCAATTAGGGTCCCAATAGCATTTGAAACGGTCGGCCTGATAGGGCTTGAAGTGGATCATGATCATCATACCCAGGACGCCCAGGAGCATCAGCGCCAAGATATGCTTGAAGCTGCCTCCGCCGACGTAATAGACGATGAAGGAAGTGGCGGCGATGATGGAAAGCGTGCCAAAATCCGGCTGTAAGAGCATCAGGACGGCGATGATGCCGAAAGCGATCAGGAAGGGCCGCGTCCCCTCTCCGAACTCGTGGATACGTTTGCCCCGTCCCTCGAGCCAGGCCGCCAGATACAAGAGGAAGGAAACTTTGACCAGCTCCGCTGGCTGTAGGGAAAAGCCGAAGAGATTGATCCAGCTCCGCGAAGTCCCCCAATCGCCGCGAATCCCCGGAATGAAGACCAACAGCAACAAAAGGATGGAGGCTACGAGGAATCCCAAAGCGTATTTTTTCCAAGCATGATAATCCTTCTTGGAAAAGAACCAGAAGACGCCCAGGCCCAAGACGAGCCCGAACAGCTGATGCTTGAAGAAATAATAGCTGCTATGATAACGGGCGTAAGCATAAGCGCTGGTGGCGCTCGAGAGCATGATCAGGCCGGCGACGATGATGATGCCGATTATGATAAGCAAGGGCGTATCCGGCTCATGTTCCCCCATCTTGCCGCTGAAGAACCGGTTTAAGAAATTTTTTATCTTTTTAAGCATTAGAAGATCTTATCCAATAAGAATATTATGAGGCCGATGACGGCGCTGACCCCGGCGATGACCCAGAAACGCATGACGATCTTGGGCTCCGGCCAGCCGGCGGCCTCGAAATGGTGATGGATGGGAGCCGATAAGAAGACCTTTTTGCCCCTCAATCTTTTGGAAGCTATCTGGATGAGGACGGAGACGGATTCCAGGACGAAGATCGAACCGATGATAG
>JAKAJF010000055.1 GCA_021813875.1 bacterium
TATTAAAAACAGTAGATGGTAAAGTTATTACCTGCGATAGCCTTCTCGGGGCATTCAGCGCCATTCATACGCTCATCGGGTGCAGTTGTAATTTTTTTACTGTCAACCTGCAGGGCGGGAAAGACGGGACTCTTTTCTTGACGTACAGGGGCTATACGAGTTTAGATTTAATTTTTAATGAACTTAAAGAGCCGCTTTTCGAATGGAAGAATAAAAGTGATTTCCGAGCAAAGCTTAAAAAATTGATTGAAGCGATTGTTTTGCCTTACTGCCTAAAGGGGGAATATGAGGATTGGTCCCGAATATATGTCGAGGCGCGGGCAACAGGACGCACTCATTTCGACATTTCCTTTGTTTTGGCGATTGAAGACGCTGACGAGGAGATCGTGGACGAGATTATGGACAAGTTTAGCTTAGGCGGGTATTATGCCGTTGACTTATCCTATTCCGCGGTCCATTGCAATTTCGGTTAATATCATAAATCACTCCATCAGCCGTACGGTTTTATCGTACGGCTTTTTATTTAGGTGATTCTTGACAAGAGGTTTATTTTATGCTATACTTAAAAGATTTGCTAAAAATAGACTTTTATGTCATTGCATAATTTAGCTAAAATTAAAGAAAATCTGACAAAAGAGCAGCTCCGTTCTTCCCTCAAAAAGCGGAAGAAGGCGGTAGCTGTGGCCGTGGCCGTCAAGATCGCCCTTTCCGCGGCTCTGATCCTCCTGACTTTCCTGGGGAGTCATAAGGCGAAAGCGGCTTACGGCCTGCCTCTTAGCTATCGGCAGGTCAAAGTAGCCGGTTCCAAGGCCGTCTATTACCTCGACCATGCCCAGGGCAAGAAAAAAGCCTATATCAATGAAAAGGCTTTCCTCTCTTACGGCAACCGCTGGAAGGATGTGAAGACCATCAGCCAGAAAGAGCTGGTTAAGTGGCCGGACGTCCGCCTGGTCAAGACCGCTTCCAGTCCGGCCGTCTATTACATCTCTGGTGATAAGAAAACTTTGATCAAGAATGAAAGCGATTTTCAGGCCTTCGGATTTAAGGATAAAGACATTGTCAAAATCAGTCCGGCCGATCTGGCGAGCTATCTCACGGCCGACTATCGTCAGGCCGGCCTTTCTTACGGCATCGCCAATGAAGAAGATGGCGGCCGGGTTTCCGTCCGCTTGAGCGAGAAGAATCCCCGTGCCGGCTTCCTGCCCATGCGCTCCAGGAATAATCAGGTCTTGTCTTTCATCTTGCAAGGCAGCCAGAAAGACACCTCGATCAGGAGGATCGATCTGCAGGCTGACGGTTTTTATGATTCCAATAACATAGATTTTTATCTGACAGACGGTGATTATCCCTTGGACGCCCCGGCGACCATCGGTCCGAAGAGCGTCAGCTTCAATTTCGGCGCCGATCCTTTGGTGATCAAAGCCGGAGAAGAGAAGACCATCGATGTCTTTTTGAACCTGGGCGCGGGGGACTCGAGCGGCCGCTCCGTCAGGTTATCCCTGCCGGCGGCCGGCAGCTTCTTTACCGATGGCGAAGTCGGGGGCGATTTTCCGCTCCTCGGCAACCAGTTCAAATTCGCGGACGGCGCCGTCTTGGGCCAGGCCCAGGCGGAAGAATTACCCGCCTCTTCGAGCGACCAGCCTCTGACCGGCACCACCGACCAGATCATCGGCAAGTTCCGCTTGAGCGAAGCCAGCGGCCAGGAAGATATGGCCGTCGAAAGCTTATGGTTCGTCAATCAGGGCACGGCCAGGAATGAAGACCTTTTGAATTTGAGATTGCTCGATAGCAAGAATCAGATCCTTGCCCGCTCGGCCCTGGCTGAAAATAATTTTATCTTGTTCCGTCTGAACGATCTGAAGATCAAAGCCGGCTCGAGCGCCGATTTTACCATCATGGCCGACATTGACGGCAACGAGGAAAGGACCATCAATATCAACTTGCAAGACGGCTACTTTGAGGGCGCGACTTACGGCTACGGCTTGCCGCTCGTCAATTCAGTCCTGAACGACGAGGTCAAGATCGCCCGCCGCCCTTTGGTCGTCCTTTCCCGGGACGGCAAGTCTAACAAGAGTTTCGATACTCCGGCGGTGGCGATCGCCAATTTTCAGATCCGCAACAACGGCCAGAAGCTCATCTTGGACAGTCTCGGCTTCGCCCTTGAGAAGGGCGACGGCACTCCGGCGCTCCAGAAGGATCTCCTCTTGGCTGACGCGGATACCGGCCAGATCATCTCCCAGGCGGCCGTTCTTTCGGGCGAATTGAAGTTTAATGGCTATGGCGACCTTTCGGGGAAGAAAGAGTTCAATTTCAGCCTCTTGGCGGAGATTCCGGACGCGGCCAAGAACGATGATTTTTACCAAGCGGCCTTGACCCGGATTACTTATCGGGGTGAAAACGGCCTCACCTATCAAGACGATTTAGACGTCAAGGGCGCGCCCTTCCGGGTCGGCAGATCCAACCTTTATATCTATCCCAATAATAACGAAGCGGAAGCGACTTTCACCAAGGGGCAGAAAGGCGTCAAGATCGCCAGTTTTATCCTGGAAGCCTCGAGCGGCGAAGACGTCAAGATTTCCAGCCTGACCTTCGCCCGCGGCGCGGATGTCACCGCTCCGATCCTTTATAGCGAGGGCTTCTCCGATCTGAAGATTTATCTGGGCGGTTCGGGAGCCAGGACCAGGATCGACCAGCCTTCCGGGACCACTTATACTTTCGATAATTTGAATTATCGCCTGAGGGCGGGTAACCGTATCGAGGTCAAGATCCTGGCCGACACCGACAGCGATCTGTCGGTCTCCGAGACCCAATTGGCCCTGGTCCAGGCCGTGGCTTCGAGCTACGATTCCGGCCTGGCCACCGCCATCAACGGCCTCAATACCAGCAGCCGGAAGACCCGTTTCGGGGGACTGGGCGTCAAGTTGGACACCCTTTCCGGAGGCGTGGTTCTGGCCGGTTCGAACAATAACCAGGTCGGCAGCTTCTCGGTGACCAACTCCGGGAGCGAGGATATCCGTTTGAGGAACCTGACAGTTATGACTTCCTCGGACGGTTTTTCCAACAGCTTGGGCTATGGCCGGCTGTCGGTCAGGACCGGGAATGGCAACAGCTTAGGCACCATCTATCATCCGGTCGCCGGCGGCAACACTATCGATCTGGGCAGATTCCTTCTGGCCGCCGGCCAGACGGCTAATTTTAATCTTTACGTCGATGCTGATCGGGACGTTCCTCAGAAGGATTTTAAGATTTTTTTCGCCGAGCTCGAAGCCGAAGGCAGAAATTCGGGCATCAAGATCTTGATCGGCGGCGATACTGTTATCGGCGCCGACGTCCAGGTCCGGCCGGCTCCGGAAGCGCCCACTTCCGGCAACAGCAGTTTGAGCGGCAGTCATAATAGCAGCAACAACAATAACAGCTCATCTTCGAATAGCAGCGGCTCAAACTCGAGCTCGACCGCGGTCGAGCTGCATTGGCCGACCAGTTCGCACTCGGTAAGTTACGGCTTCCATGATCCCGCCTATCCGTTCCGAAGCACCGGCGAGCACGAAGGCATCGACATCGTCACTGATCAGGGCAACCCGGTCTACGCGGCCGCGGCCGGAACCGTCACCGCCATGCATATCGCCGCCACCATGTCCGAATATACTTACGTCATGATCGACCACGGCAACGGCCTGTCGACCGTCTACGGACATCTGTCACGGGTGGACGTCAGAATCGGAGATAGTGTCAGCGCCGGCCAGCGGATCGGCCTGTCGGGCGGCCAGCCCGGCACTTTGGGCGCGGGCGACTATTCGACCGGCCCCCATCTACACTTCGAGGTCAGGTCGGACGGCACTCCTGTTGACCCGCGTAATTATTTGAGGTAAAAGAATAAAATAAGGCCCTTTTAAATTGTAAACCAAAGAGGAGGTGAGTCATGGGAGCTTCAAAAAAGTTAGTCATCGAAAAGGAAGCTTTGTTGGAAGAGCTCTTCAATAACTTTCCGGAAAAAGGGACGGTGGCCGTCATTTACGATCAGGAGAGAGCGATACTGATTACCGCGGGAAAGAAAAGCGAGACCGGGTTGGTCAAGGAATGCGTATCCGGACTTATTGATGACGTTCTTGACCTCAAGAAAAACATTTCCCTTTCCTTCATGGTCTTTAGCCCGGAGGAGGCGGAAATCTTAACGAAAGGAGCCAGGTAATGAGAGGGACGGACAAGAGCAATATGGTCATCGCCCTGATGCTCGGGGCGTTGGTCGGAACGATCTTCATAGGAACCTGCTGCCCCGAGCCCCTGCCCGGGATGGTCCGGGAGACGGGTCCGCGGGCAGCTTTCTGCCTCGCGCTTATCTCAAGCATCATCTTGGGCTTGCCATTCGGAGAGGTTTTTGCCAAGCTCCGGTATGCCCAGCTGGCGGAAATCGGCAAAGAATTTTTCAGTCTCGCCCTGGGGGTGATTATCGGGGCGGCCAGCACCTTGGTCGCCGAGGCAGTTTTCTTCTCGACCGTCTCCCGGTGGGCCGATTTCGTCTTCGGCTTGACCTTCCTGGGCATCATGATCCTGTTGTTCTATCTCCTCGGACAAGGAGAGGAAAACAGGAGAAAAAGGATCGAGGCCGGAGGGATCACCTGGGACAGGCTCGTACATTAACGCGGAACAACTTCCGCGTTTTTTTCTTGTTTAAAAAGCTGAAAAATGCTAAGATAGGGAAGATGAAAAAACTATATCTATACAATACGCTCACCCGAAAGAAGGAAGAATTCAAGCCGCTTCAAGACCAGAAAGTCGGTCTCTATACTTGCGGCCCGACGGTCTACAACTTCGCCCACATCGGCAATCTGCGCACCTATCTGTTCGAAGATTTCCTGAAGCGGGTGCTTCTTTATGACGGCTTCGAAGTCGACCATGTCATGAACATCACCGATGTCGGCCATCTGACGAGCGACGAGGACGAAGGCGAGGACAAGATCGAGCTCGGGGCCAGACGCGAGGGCAAGACCGCCCGGGAGATCGCTGACTTTTACGAGGCCGCCTTCAGGCGTGACTTAGAAAGGCTGAACATCTTAGCTCCTAATATTTATTGCAAGGCGACCGATAACATCGCCGAGCAGATCGAATTGATCCAAAAGTTAGAAGCCAAAGGTTATACCTACCTCACGAGCGACGGCGTCTATTTCGACACTTCCAAATTTAAAGACTATAACCAACTGAGCCATTTAGATCTGGAAACTCTGCGCGAGGGAGCGCGGGTCGAGAAGAATCCGGAGAAGAAGAATCCGACCGATTTCGCGTTGTGGAAATTTTCAACCCCCACTTACTCTCCCCCTTACCAAGGGGGAGAAAAAAGAGGGGGTAAGCGGCAGATGGAATGGGATAGCCCTTGGGGCGTTGGTTTCCCCGGTTGGCATATCGAGTGTTCGGCCATGAGCATGAAATACTTGGGCGAGCAGTTCGATCTCCACTGCGGCGGTATCGATCATATCAATGTTCATCATACGAACGAGATCGCCCAGTCGGAAGCGGCCACCGGCAAACACCCTTGGGTCAAGATTTGGATGCACGGCGCCTTTTTGAACATCGCCGGCGGCAAGAAGATGGCCAAGTCGGAAGAGAATTTCTTAACTTTGGAAAATGCCTTTTTGAAGAAAGGGATCGATCCGCTTGTCTTTAGGTTCGCGGCCTTGTCCGTCCATTATCGCAAGCCCATGGAATACGGCGAAGAGGCGGTCGAGTCGGCTAAGAACGGCCTGGAGCATCTTCATAACCAGGTCAAGGGGCTTGCCGGGTCGGAAGGGAGTATCGATCCCGGCTTCAAAGATAAATTCAGAAAAGCGATCAATGATGATTTGAATATGCCGGAGGCCCTGGCTATCGCCCAGGAACTTTTAAAATCAAAACTTCCGGATGGAGATAAATCGGCCACTATTTTGGACTTTGACCGGGTCTTCGGGCTGGAACTCAAGATGGCGGCCGTTCCCTTAAAGATAGAGGAGCTGCCCGCGAGGATTCAAGAGCTGATTTCGGCACGGCAAAGAGCGCGCGAAGAGAGGAACTGGCAAGAATCGGACCGGCTGAGAGATGAACTCAAGAGATTAGATTATTCTATCGAAGATATTAAGGAGGAGGGGAAAGAAGTCCAGCGCGTCATCAAAATAAGATAATGTTGCCCCTCCGACTAAAATCTGTTATAATATCAATAACAGATTTTTATATTTTTCAAATTATGGCTCTCCAAAAAAGCCAAGGACTTTTAGGGCGT
>JAKAJF010000001.1 GCA_021813875.1 bacterium
CGCCATCTCGCTCATAAGCGAGGCGGAGGCCAGGAGACTTTCGGCCGTCTGTTTTTACTATGACGGCGCCAATCTGCGCTTGGCTACCACCAAGCCGGAGAGCGAAGAAGTGGCCGCCAAAGTTCAGGAATTGATGGAAAAATATTATTGCCAAGGCGTCCTCTATCTCGTCTCGGAGCATAGCCTCGAAGCCGGCCTCAATATCTATAGATCCATCCCCAAGGTGCGCGAATTTATCAAGGGCGTCAAAGTCACTGAAGAGGATCTGGACAGATACAGCAACAATTTTTCCAGCTTCAAGGATCTTCAAGAAGAGATCAACAAGGCCCAAGTGACCGACATCGTGACCATGATCCTGGCCGCGGCCATCAAAGCCGATTCTTCCGACATCCATATCGAGGGCGAGGAGAAAGCCATTAAGGTCAGGTTCAGGGTCGACGGCATGCTTCATGACGTGGCCGTCTTGGACAAAGAACTTTGGAAGAAGATCATCTCGCGCATGAAGATCCTGGCCGGGGTCAAGATCAACATTTCCGACAAGCCGCAGGACGGCCGCCTGTCCATCTTCACCAAGAAAGAGCGCATCGACATCCGCGCCTCCTTCCTACCGACCAATTTCGGCGAGAGCGTGGTCATGCGTCTCCTGCGTTCGAGTGCCGTCGGCCTCGAATTTACGGATCTGGGCATCCGCGGCCGCGCTTTCGAGCAGCTGAAGCGTGAAGTGGAGCGGCCGAACGGCATGATCATCACCACCGGTCCGACCGGTTCCGGCAAGACCACCACTCTTTACGCCATCTTGAAAAAATTGAACACTTCCGAGACCAAGATCATAACTATCGAGGACCCGATCGAATATCAGCTCGAAGGCATCAATCAGTCGCAGGCGAGCGAACGCTACACCTTCGCCCAGGGCCTGCGTTCGATTGTCAGGCAGGACCCGGACGTCATCATGGTCGGCGAGATCCGCGACCTGGAGACGGCCGAGATCGCCATCCAGGCCGCCCTGACCGGACACCTGGTCGTCTCGACCATCCACACCAATGACGCCGCCGGCACCGTGCCCCGCCTCCTGTCGATGGGCGCCAAACCCTTCCTGATCGCCCCGGCCATCAACGCCATGATCGGCCAGCGGTTGGTCAGGAAGATCTGCGAGAGATGCAAGTGCGAAGCGACGCCCGAAGCGGAAGAGCTGGCCCGCGTCAAAGAACTCTTAGGAAAACTCCCGGAAAGTGAACGACAAGGGACCGATCTCGAGAATTTAAAATTTTACGAGGGCGCCGGCTGCGATTATTGCCAAGGCATCGGCTACAAGGGCCGGATCGGCATCTATGAGATCATGACCATGGATTCCGAGCTCGAGAAATTGATCCTGACCGGCAATGTCAGTGAGTATGACATGCGCGGCAGCGCGGCCAAGGCCGGCATGGTCACTATGGTCCAAGACGGACTTTTGAAAGCCCTGGACGGCATCACCAGCGTCAAGGAAGTCTTCCGGGTCGCCGAATAAATAATCCTTATCGGAAACATTTTTAAATTTATGATCAACAAAAAATTCATCGTTGAATTGAAGAAGAATTATCAGAAGCACGAAGGCGAACGCCGCCAGATCATCAGCCTGGCCAACGTCGTCCTTCATGATTCGAAACGGGTCATCTTTTCCTTGCACCGGGATGATTTCAAAAAGGCGGAAGAGTCCTTGAAGGACATCGAGAAGATCTTGATCGGCCTGGAAAAGAAATTCGGGAGCGCGCGGCTGGCCGAGGAAGGGGCCTATAAGGCCGGAATCGAAGAGTACATCGAGGCCAAGATGTTCTATCAAGTCATGAGCGGCGGCAAGATCGACAAGATCAGGATCCTCAAGCTCGAAACCGACAGTTATCTCGGAGGTTTGAGCGACCTGGCCGGAGAAATGGTCCGCCGGGCCATCAATCAGGCGGCCGCCGGCGATTTCTCCGAAGTGGAAAAGGCCAAGAAAATCGTCAACGAAGTGATGGCTGAACTGGTGGAGTTCGACATGACCGGCTATTTACGGACCAAATACGACCAGGCCAAGAACCATTTGCGGAAGATGGAGCAAGTAGCTTATGAAGTTAAGCTCAGAGGTAAATAAATGTTTTCGGGCAAGATCAGACTATTTATCAGTTTCCTTTTAATCCTGCTTTTAATATCGGCAGGATTTTTTTTCGCCGGGAGATTCAAAATTAAGACTCCGGTCGGAAAGGGAGGGGCGGCGCCTCAAATTGAAATTAAAAGCGTCGGAGAAGCGAAGTCAAAAATTTTTAAAGCTCTATTTTTAGGAGATTTGATGTTGGATCGGCATGTAGGAGAGAAAATCAAAAAATATGGATCAGATTATTCTTTTAAAAAATTGGATATAAATTTTTTAAAGAATTTTGAACTGGTAAGCTCCAACTTGGAAGGAGCCGTCACCGACGACGGCGCGCATTACAGCCCTGTCTATACTTATGACTTCGCCTTTTCCCCGGAAAAGATGGATAATTTGAAAAAATACGGGTTCTCTTTTTTTAATCTGGCCAACAATCATATTTCCGATCAAGGAGAAAGGGGAGTAGAAGAGACTAGGAAAAATTTGGACCATCTTGATTTTTCCTTCTCCGGCTGCCCCGACGGCCAGGTCGGCGGTTGTTCGGGAACGGTCGTCCGGGCCGGCGATTATAAAGTCGGCATGATCGGCTTAAGCATGGTCTATAAGGATTTTTCTTTAAAAAAAGCGATTAAAGAAATTAAAAAATTCAAGGATTCAACCGATCTGGTCATCGTCAACATCCATTGGGGCACGGAGTATCGGCATCAATTTTCTAAGCATCAGCAGGAAGTCGCCCATCAGTTGGTCGAAGCCGGCGCCGACGCCATCATCGGCCATCACCCGCACGTGGTCGAGGGCATGGAGATCTATCAAGGCAAACCGATCTTTTATTCGTTGGGAAATTTCATCTTTGACCAATATTTTTCGGAAGATACCCAGGAAGGCTTGGCCATAGGAATCGTTTTTCAAGACAAGAAGCCGGAAATTTATTTTTATCCTCTTAAATCTAAAAACAGCCAACCAGAGTTGATGGCTGGATCTAATAAAATAAATTTTTTAAAAAAATTTTTAAGCTGGTCTGAGGTTGATGATTATGGAAAGCAGATTTTGGCGGGAGAAATGATTATGGAAAAATAAAAAAAGCGCCATTATTTTACACGGCGCTTTATGATTTTGAAAGAACGGGCAGAGTTCGCCGGTTTAGTAAAACCAGGCGGAGAGGAAAAGGTAAAAAAATAGAGGGAATAATATGATAGTCGCCACCTGTTTTCCTGTCCAGTCGTTCTCGCCTTTTGACTCCACTTTTCGGCCATACCAATAGGATGTCATTATTCACCTTCCTGTTTTCAGTTTATTAAAGAGAGAGATATTATTATAATTATATAATTAATTATGAAAATTGCAATTATTTCCGACATTCATGATAATTTGGCCAATCTTAAAAAGGCCCTGGATTGGTGCCGAGGAAGCAGCATCAGCCGCTTGATCTGCTGCGGCGATCTGACCAATAGCGACAGCCTCGCCTTTCTCGCGGGCAATTTCCCGGGTCAGATCTATCTGGTCGAAGGCAACGTCGAGCTTTATGAAGAGAAAGAAATTCCCTCCTATAAAAATATAATTTTCTTAGGCAAGAGCGGCATCATCAATCTCGACAAAAAAGTCATCGGCGTCTGTCATGAACCCCGGATGGTCGAAGAATTGAAGAAGAAGAGCCAGTATGATATCATTTTCTTCGGGCATACCCACAAGCCTTGGATCGACCAGAAAGGCGTCAGGACGGTCAACCCGGGAACTCTGGGCGGGGTCTTCCAGAAAGCTACCTTCGCCGTCTGGGACAGTCAGAGCGATGAATTGGAATTAAAAATTTTAGAGATACTTTGATTATGAAGAAAATAAAGACCGTGGCCGTCGAAGCGGCCAGGAAAGCGGGCAAAGTTTTATTGAAAGAGTTTAAAAATTTTGATCGGGACAAGGTCAAGTTCAAGCATAAGCATGAGATCGTCACCCGGGCGGATCTGAAAGCGGAGAAGATCCTCCTTCGAGAGGTCCGCCTGAATTTCCCCGACCACAGGATCATTTCCGAAGAAAAGGGAGAGATCGCTAACTCTTCCGATTATTTATGGGTGATCGATCCGCTCGACGGAACGACCAATTTCTCCATGCACAATCCTCTCTGGTCGATCTCTCTGGGGGTAGCCTATAAAGATAAGCTGGTCTTGGGGTTGATCTATATCCCGTACTTGGAGGAGATGTTTCTGGCCGAGAAGGGCGGCGGCGCTTTCTTGAACGGCAAAAGAATCAAGGTTTCCAAGATCGAGGGCGGCAAGGCCATCAATACTTTCTGCCACGGCCGCCGGAACGAGCATATCGAGAAAGCACTTTCTTATTATTCCCGGCAGAAGCTCCGGGGCTTCGACTGCCGCCAGTTGGGCAGCGCGGCCGCGGAATTGGCTTTCGTGGCCTGCGGCCGGACGGAATCGATCACCATCCCCGGCGCCAATCCTTGGGACGTAGCCGCCGGCGCGCTCTTGGTCAGGGAGGCGGCCGGACGGGTGACGGATTTTTCCGGCAAGCCCTGGGGACTTGGAAGCGACAGCATCTTGGCCAGTAACGGCCGGATCCACGCCGAGCTTCTGAAGGTCATCAAACAGAGCAGATAAGAAAATTGTCTTAAGACTTCATATGAAAAAGCCGCCCCATTGGGGCGGCTTTTTCATATGAAGAAATTATTTTATCAATTTGGCGAGGTATTGGCCGGTATAACTTTTTTTGACCTTGGCCACTTCTCGGGGCGTGCCCTGGGCGATGATCTCTCCGCCCTGGTCGCCGCCCTCGGGTCCGAGGTCGATGATCCAATCGACGGCTTTGATGACATCCAGGTTATGTTCGATGATCAGGACGGTATTGCCCTTGTCGACCAGCTGGTTCAAGACGCTCAAGAGCCGTTTGATATCTTCAAAGTGGAGGCCCGTCGTCGGCTCGTCCAAGATATAGAGGGTCTTGCCGGTCGCCCGCCTCGAGAGTTCGGTAGCCAATTTGATCCTCTGGGCTTCGCCGCCGGAGAGGGTAGTGGCCGACTGGCCGAGCCTGACGTAGCCCAGGCCGACTTCATGCAAGGTCCGGAGCTTCTGATAGATAGTCGGGATGTTTTTAAAAAAAGATAAGGCCTCTTCGATGGTCATCTCGAGGACGTCGGAGATAGTTTTGCCCTTATAAAAGATTTCCAAAGCTTCTTTATTGTAGCGCTTGCCATGGCAGACATCACATTCGACATAGACGTCCGGCAGGAACTGCATCTCGATCTTGACCATGCCGTCGCCGGCGCAGGCTTCGCAGCGGCCGCCGGGGACGTTGAAAGAGAAGCGTCCGGCCTTGTAGCCCTTGATCTTGGCTTCCGGCAAAGAGGCGAACAGGTCGCGGATGGGCGTGAAGGCGCCGGTGTAAGTGGCCGGGTTGGAGCGGGGGGTGCGGCCGATGGGCGACTGGTCGATGTTGATGACTTTGTCGATATGCTCCAAGCCCTCGATCTTTTCGTGTTTGCCCGGAGCCTCCTTGGCCCGGTAGAACCTTTGGTTCAAAGCCTTGGCCAGGATGTCGGTCATCAAGGTGGATTTGCCGGATCCGGAGACGCCGGTGATGGCGATGAATTTCCCCAAGGGAAATTCGGCCGTGACATTCTTCAAATTATGTTCGCTCGCGCCCACGACTTTCAATTTTTTGCCGCTGCCGGCCCGGTATTTCATGGGCACGGGGATGGTCTTTTTGCCGGAGAGGTACTGGCCGGTCAGGGACTTGAGGTTCTTCTTGACCTGTAGAGGCGTGCCCTCGGCCACGACCTGGCCGCCCTTTTCGCCGGCGCCGGGACCGATATCGAGGAGCCAGTCGGCCGCCAGCATGGTGGTTTCATCATGTTCGACCACGATGACAGTGTTGCCCAGGTCGCGTAATTTTTTCAAAGTCTCGATCAATTTATCGTTATCCCGCTGATGGAGACCGATGGAGGGTTCGTCCAAGATATAAAGGACGCCCATCAACGACGAGCCGATCTGGGTGGCCAGGCGGATCCTCTGGGCTTCGCCGCCGGAAAGGGTGTTGGCGGCCCGGTCCAGAGTCAGATAGTCGAGGCCGACGTTGGAGAGGAAGATAAGGCGGGTCCGGATCTCTTTCAGGATCTGGGCCGAAATCTTTTTTTCTTTCTGGGTGAGTTCCTTGGAAGCTTCAAGTTCGGCGAAAAATTTTTTCAATTCGCTCACCGGCTTGCTGGAGATGTCATAGATGGAAAGCTCGGCGATTTTGACGGCCAGGATCTCCGGCTTGAGCCGTTTGCCGTGGCAGGTCGGGCAGATGAGAACGCGCATGTAGCCTTCGATCTCTTTGCGGACGTAATCGGATTCGGTCTCCCGGTAGCGCCTTTCCAGGTTGGGGATGACGCCCTCGAATTCGGTCGACAGTTCGCCGGAGAAGCGTTCGCTTTCGTAATCGACGCTGTAGCTCTTGCCGCCCGAGCCGTAGAGGACGATGTCTAATTGTTTCTTGGTCAAATCCTTCAGGGGGGTGTTGAGGTCGAAACCGTTGGCGACCGCCACGGTCCCGAGGATCCTCATCAGCCAGGCCTGGCCGGTGCCGCCGGCGTGCGACCAGGGCTTGATGGCTCCTTGAGCGATGGTCAGGTTGGTATTGAGGATCAGGGCCGGATCAATCTCCAATTTAGTCCCTAATCCCGAACAGTCCGGGCAGGCGCCGTGGGGGGAATTGAAGGAAAAATTACGCGGCTCGAGCTCGGGCAGGCTGATGCCGCAGTCCGGGCAGGCGAAGCGCTGGGAGTAGGTGGTCTCTTTATGTTCAGCGGCGCCGGGGGCGGAGGCGACCATCACCAGGCCGTCGCCCAGGTCCAAGGCCTTTTCGATGGCCTCGGAAAGGCGGGAGAGGTCTTCCTTATCTTTGCTGACCTTCAAGCGATCGATGACGATCTCGACATTATGCTTCTTCTGCTTGTCGACCCGCATGTCGCGGGCTTCTTCCAGGGAAACGATCGCCCGGTCGAAGCGGATCCGTCCGAAGCCGGCCTTGGCGATGCCGTCCAGGATGTTCTTGTGTTCGCCCTTCTTATCCTTGACGATCGGCGCCAGGACCATGACGTCCTTATCGAGATAGCCCCTGAGGATCTGCTCGACGATCTCATCGAGGGAATATTGTTTGATCTTCTTGCCGCATCGCGGGCAATGAGGGACGCCGATCCTCGCGAACAGCAAGCGGAGATAATCATAGATCTCCGTGACCGTGCCTACGGTCGAACGTGGATTGTGGGAGGCGCTTTTCTGGTCGATGGAGATGGCCGGTGACAAGCCCTCGATCAGGTCGACGTCCGGCTTGTCCATGAGGCCGACGAATTGGCGGGCGTAGGCGGACAAGGATTCGACGTAACGCCGCTGGCCTTCCGCATAGATGGTATCGAAAGCCAGCGAGGATTTGCCGGAGCCGGAAAGTCCGGTCAGGACCACCAGCTTGTCGCGCGGGATCTCGACGTCGATGTTCTTGAGGTTATGGACCCGGGCTCCCTTTATCTTGATAGAATTATTCATAATAAAATAATGCCCGCTTGGAATCTTTAAGGGCAAGAGAATTTATAAACTAATTCATTATATAGGAAATCCTCGCCATTGGCAAGCCTGAGCAGCGATAATCCTTGAGATTTTTCACGAAAACCTGTATAATTATCTTGCTAATCGTTCAAGATTATGGCCATCTTTCCCAAATGGAACCAGCAAGTTTTCGTCAGTACTTTGGAAATTTACTCCTATTCTGGGATTTTTATCGCTTCCTTGTTCGCGGGTTACCTTCTTCCCTTCCCGGAGGAGATCCTTCTCGTCTTGATCGGTTATGTCTCCGCCCTCCGTTACGTCCAGGTCCTGGCCGCCTCTTTGGTGGCCCTGGTCGGCATCCTCATCGGCGACAACATCCTCTATTGGCTGGGTCTTAAAGGCGCCAAACTGGTGGTCAGATTCGAAAAGCTGATCCGTCCGGAAAAATTGCAGGAATACAAGGATCATCTGGCCAGGTTTTCCGGCCGGACCATCTTCGCGGCCCGTTTCATCCCCACCGCCCGGGTGCTCGTCCCCCTCTTGGCCGGGACTCTCAGGATCCCTTGGAAGAGATTCTTCCTTTTTGACTTTTTGGCCGGCCTCATCGGCATCCCTTCCTTCGTGCTTCTCGGCTATCTTTATGAGAATCAGCTGGCGGTCCTGATCTCGAAAGTGGAAGCGGTCCGCCATACGGTCAGCCTGCTCTTCTTATTGGTTCTGGGATGGGGAATAACTTATTTTATAAGAAAAAATTTTTTACGAAAATGACACAAGAAGGATATCGGAAAATCTTGCATGAAGCTTTCGACGTCGGGGTCATGCTCAAAGGTCTCGACGGCATCTTGGAAATCATAGGCGGCGTCCTGTTCGCCTTCGTCAATCCGATGCTCTTCGGCCAAGCGGTAGCCTGGCTGACCGCCCATGAATTGAGCGAGGACCCGCGCGACATCTTTTCCCATTACTTGACGCGGATGGCCCATGATTTTTCGGCCTCCTCGCAGGCCTTCGGCTCCCTCTATCTTTTATCGCACGGGGTCATCAAGATCATCCTGGTCTATTCCTTGCTCAAGCGTCGCCTCTGGGCCTATCCGGCCGCCATCGTCTTCTTCGCCCTCTTCATCGCCTATCAGCTCTATCGCTATACATACAGCCATTCCATCTGGATGATCCTCCTCTCGATTCTTGATCTGGCCGTCATCGGCCTGACTTGGTGGGAGTATAGGCATCTAAAAAGAGACCCGTTTTGATTGCATTTAATCTTTTTTATTGATAAGCTAAGAAGAGAAATAATTAAGAAATAATGGATAATTTAGTCATTTTTTTATTACTTCTGATAATTTTAGGCTTGGCGGCCGTCATCTCTTTGTTGTTCAAGAAGAAATCCGCCGCCGGCGACGCCGGCTTCCTTTCCGTCAAGGAAGAGCTGGTCAGGCTATCGGAGCAGAACCGCCAGCTCGGAGAGCAGAACCGGGAGTTGAGGCAAGCGGTCGATAGCAAGCTTTCCGAGACTCATCGCGCCAACCAGGAGCAGTTCCGGGAGACGTCCAAGATCATCCAGGGTATCACCGGCCAGTCGGCCAAGCTTATTTCCGAAGTTACGGAGAAGCTGACCAAATTAGACGAGACCAATAAACAAGTGGTCAATTTTTCAAGTCAGCTCCAGAATCTCCAGGATATCCTGAAGAACCCGAAACAGCGGGGCGTCCTGGGCGAATATTTCCTGGAAGAGACCTTGAAGAACGTCCTGCCGCCCAACTCCTACCAGATGCAATTCCCCTTCAAGGACGGCTCCATCGTCGACGCGGTCGTCTTCGTCAAGGATAAGATCATCCCGGTCGATTCCAAGTTCAGCCTCGAGAATTACGAGAAGATTCTGAATACGAGCGATCCGGACCTGAAAGAAAAATTAGAGAAGCAATTCAAGCAGGATCTGAAGAACCGTATCGACGAGACTTCCAAATACGTCAAGCCGGCCGAAAGGACCATGGATTTCGCCTTTATGTTCATCCCTTCGGAAGCCATCTATTATGACCTTTTGATCAATAAGGTCGGCGCCGTCCAGGTCAACACCCGGGACCTGATCGAATACGCCTTCAAGGAGAAGCGGGTCATCATCGTATCGCCGACCTCCTTCCTGGCCTACCTGCAGACGGTCCTCCAGGGCTTGCGGGCCCTGCAGATCGAGGAGCGCGCCCGGGAGATCATTGTCAATGTCCAGAAACTCAATAAGCATATCTTGAGCTATGACGAGTTCCTGAAGAAGCTGGGGGCAAGCATGTCCACCACCGTCAACCATTTCAACAACGCCTATAAAGAGTTCAAGAAGATCGACAAGGACGTCGTCAAGATAACAGGCAGCGAATCCAAGATCGAAGCGGCTATGCTCGATAAGCCGAGGCTCGAAGATTAGTATGGAAAACAAGGATCAAAACATTTTGGATGGGGCAATCGTTCGTACGGTTGCCTATTTTGATATCTTCGATTACCCGCTGACCGAAGTCGAGATCTACCGTTTCCTTTTCGGGCATACGGAAGATGGCTGCGCCCGTAAAATAAACCAGAGTCTGGCCAAGGGGCTGCCGGGGATCGAGGAGAAAAAAGGCTTTTATTTCCTTCCCGGTCGGGCGGAGATCGTCAATACCCGGGAAGAGCGCGCCGGTTGGTCGGAGCGGAAGTTCGCTCTCGCCCGCCGGGTAGCTTTCCTGTTCCGGCTCATCCCCTGGATAAGATTCGTCGGCGTCGCCAATATCATGGGCCAGAAGAACCTCCGGGAAGACGGGGATATCGATTTTTTCATCATCACCGAGGCTAAGAAGATCTGGCTGACCCGTTTCTTCGCCAACGTGATTACCCAGCTCCTGGGCCTCAGGCCCAAGCCCCAAGACGTCCGTGACAAGATCTGCCTGAGCTTCTTCGTGAGCGAAGACGCTCTAAACCTGGAAAAACTGATGCTTCCCGGCGATATCTATTTCATCTACTGGTTAGTCGGATTAGAACCCGTCTATCAGACCGGCGGGATCTACGGAAGATTGCTGGCCGCGAATCTCTGGATAAAAAAATATCTGCCCAATTGGCATCCCCAGCTCCTTCCGGAAGACCAGAAGAAATCGCGGCTTTATCATGGGATCATCGATTTCTTCCTGGGCTCCTCCGAGGCCTTTTTCAAAAAGATCCAATTAAGACTGATGCCGGAGGAAATAAGGAGGGAAGCTAATCGGAGTACCAATGTCATCATCAACGATGAAGTCCTCAAATTCCACACCAATGACCGCCGGCAGCTGTTTAAAGATAGATGGAATAAAAAGATTAAAGATGAAACAGCTCAATAAAGTGATCGAATACGGGCTCTACCTCCTGATCTTCTTGCTGCCTTGGCAGACCCGCTTGTTCCTGAAGATAAGCAGGCTCAAGGGCGGCTATTTTGAATACGGAAGCCTGAGTCTTTATCTCTCCGATATTGTTTTAGTCTTGATCTTGATTCTGGCTCTAATAGCGAGGACGCAAGAAATCAAAAATCGATCCCGAACACTCGGGACAAAAATCGAAATTACCATCCAAAAAATTTCTTGGATATTCGTCCTATTTTTAAATCTCGGGGCCCTTGTCTCTATCTTAGTGGCGCCGGACAGATCGGTGGCCGGTTACCGATATCTGATCTTATGTTTGGGGATGGGCCTGTACTGGCTCTTGGCCTCGGCCCGGTTCGATAAGGCCAAGGCTTTTTTCAGCCTGGCCGCCGCCCTGGGCATCCAGGCCGCCCTGGGCATCTGGCAATTCCTCAAGCAAGCGAGTTTCGCTTCCAAATGGTTGGGCCTGGCCGTCCATCGTCCGGGCGAATTGGGCGCCTCGGTCGTCGAGACTTATCGGGGCGAGCGCTGGCTCCGGGCCTACGGAGGGCTCGACCATCCCAACGTCCTGGGCGGCAGCCTGGCGGTCGGACTCTTGGTCCTTATCTTTTTGCTCGTCCGCCGGCTCAAAGAGAAAGGTGGCGGTTGGGAAAAAGCCTCCCTGTTCCTCTTTTATTTCTTGTCTTTGGTCGCCCTGTTCTTCACGTTTTCACGGGGGGCCTGGCTCGGCCTGGCGGCCGGCGGCCTCATCATCCTGGCCGGCCTTTTCTTGAAAGGCGATGAGGAAGGCGAAAAGATTTTTTTGAAGATCCTTATCGCCTCGAGTTTAGTCGTGGCCCTATTGTTCTTCCGTTACCATGAATTGGTCCTGACCCGCTTCAACCATGATACCCGGCTGGAAGTCAGATCGAACCAGGAACGGCTCGAATCCTACCAGGTGGCCGCTCGCCTGATCAGCGGCCATCGGTTCGGAGGGGTGGGGATCGGCAATTATACGATCGCCCTTTCGAAACTCAAGCCCGCCCTCGAGGCTTGGGCCTACCAGCCGACCCATAACGTCTTTCTTTTGGTCTGGGCCGAGACCGGCCTCTTGGGGCTCGTAGGTTTCGCGGGGCTGTTCCTCTATTCCTTCTGGGCCGCTCGCAGGCAGGTCTTCAGCCTGGCCATCTTGGCCGCCCTCCTGGCCATGTTCTCGGTCGATCACTGGTGGTGGAGCCTGCATTATGGCATGCTGTTCCTGTGGCTGGTATTGGGAATGGTCCTTGCCTTGACGGAGGAAGAAAATACTTTTTGATTCTCTATCAGCTGTTCACCTTGCGGGGATGGGGCGGCAGGACAAACCGCCTTTTTTTATTTGGAAATAATGCTATAATGGAACCACTGAAAATATATGAAAAAAACACAAGTATCTAAAACAAGATCGGGCCTAAGGATCCTTTCCGTCCCTATGAGCGGCACCAAGACCGCCACCATCCTGATTCTGGTCGCCACCGGCTCCAAATACGAGACCCGGGCCAATAACGGCATCTCCCATTTCCTCGAGCATATGTTCTTCAAGGGCACCGAGAAGCGTCCGACGCCCATGGAGATCTCGGGCGAATTGGACGGCTTGGGCGCCGAGTATAACGCCTTCACGAGCAAGGAGTATACCGGCTATTGGATCAAGATCGATTCGAGCAAACTGCCGGCGGCCGTCGAAGTCTTGAGCGACCTCCTGCTTAATTCCAAGTTCGCCCAGGAAGAGATCGATCGTGAGCGAGGAGTGGTTTTAGAAGAGATCAATATGCGTCTCGACAATCCGATCATCTATATCGACGACCTCTTCGAAGTGCTGCTTTACGGCGACCAGCCGGCCGGCTGGGAGGTTATCGGCACCCGAGAAAACATCTTGAAATTCCAGCGCCAAGATTTTATCGATTATATCACTTCCCAATACGGCTCGGAGAGGATGGTCGTCTGCCTGGCCGGCAAGTTCACCCCCAAGTCTTTGGAACTGGTCAAGAAGCAGTTCGGAGGGGTCAAGAAGGCCGCTTCCAGCAAGGCCGCCAAGACCCGGGAGGCTCAGAAAGTCCCGCAGGTGATGGCCCTCTATAAGGCCACCGACCAAGCCCATCTCTCCGTCGGGGTCAGGGGGATCCCCGAAGGCCATAAGGACGAGTTTCCGTTGCGGGTCCTGTCCGTGCTTCTGGGCGGGTCGATGAGCTCGAGGATGTTTATGGAGCTCCGGGAAAAGCGGGGCCTGGCTTATTACGTGCGTACCGAAGCTGAATTTTATGACGATAGCGGCTACTTGACCACCACCGCCGGCGTGCCCCTGGACAAGATCAAGGACGCTTTGCGGATCATCATGACCGAATATCGGAAGCTCTTGCGAGAACCGATTAGGGCGGACGAGCTGAAGAAGGTGAAAGACCTGATCTGCGGCCGGGTCATCCTGCAGCTTGAAGCCTCGGACGATATCGCCAATTGGTATGCGCGACACCTGCTTTTAGAGAATAAGATTTTCAGTCCCGAAGATTTCCTGAAAAAGATCCGGGCGGTCAGAGCGGAGGACTTGAGCCGCATCGCCAAACAGATCCTGGTCGGGAAGAATTTGAATCTGGCCATCATCGGTCCTTACCAGGATGGCGAAGAATTTAAAGAATTATTAAACTTTTGATATGTTCGCTTTAAGACTCGATAAAGTCAGGCAGCTCGATCCTTTGCGGGAAGGAGAGAATCTATTGTTCAAGAAATACGCCAAGACCCTGGAAGAATACCGGTTGAAGATGGAAGATTTCGAAGATGTCTACGGCCGGGAGACGATCGAGAAAGACCGAGCCTTCCTGGAGGCGCTCAAGGCCAAGGAAGATGCCAAGACCGACCGGGGCGTCTTGCTCGAGGGCATCTTGGCCGAGCACGCCGAGCTTTCCAACTGGTTCGGCCAGGATTCGAGCGTCATTCCTCTGTCCGAGTATGATGACCGCCTGGCTCACGGAGATCTGGTCCTAGAGATGGGCGAGGAAGAGAAGGTGAGAATCCTGATGGACGTGACCAGCAGCGTGGCCCAAAATACTTTGGAGAAAAAGATCGATAGGAGCATCGACAGCATCAAGGCGGGCAGATTGAGCAAGATCAAATATTTCGAATCCGGCGATTTCAAGGGCAGGCTGGAATACGTGCCCCGGGTGGTCGTAGGGCTCAATCCGGAAACCTTGAGGGAATTCTGCGACGATGTCTTGCAGGACAAGAACAGGCAGGAGAAAAACCCTTTGCAGATGATGCTTCTGGACGAGATGCTCCACCAGCTGACCTTCATGTACGAAACCGCCAAGGAAGTCCGAGGCAAGGACGACCGGGCGGCCGAAGAAATAAAAAAAGCCCTGAAACTGATCCAGGACCTATCCATAAAAAAAGAGAGCCTTCGCGACCATGATTATGACCGGAAGGCTAATGCGGATTGGGCTTATAAGGCTCTGACCTCGTAAAAATTCTGGCGGCCCGGTGCGCTTCTTTTCTGGAGCCGGACCGGACCATGATGCGGGAAGCTCTGGCTTTGCCTACCTTATTTGTTAAAATTTTCTTAAAAAGACCGGAAAAACTTTGGTTTTTCACTCCTCCTCCTTTATTTTAGTGAGACTTATATCTTAGCAAAAAAAGGGGATTTTGTCAAGTCTAAAGGCTCTATGGCCAATCTGATGGAAAATTTGAACCAGGAGCAATTGGAAGCAGTCCTCCATCGCGAAGGCCCGCTTTTGATCGTGGCCGGGGCCGGCACCGGCAAAACCACCGTCATCTCCCAGAAGATCGCCTACATGATCGAACAGGGCTGGGCCGGTACCGAAGAAATCCTGGCCCTCACCTTTACCGAGAAGGCCGCCGAAGAGATGGAGTCGCGTGTGGGCGAGCTCCTGCCGATCGGCTACTTCGATCTCTGGGTCTCGACCTTCCACGGTTTCTGCGAGCGCATCTTGAAGGCCCACGGTCTCGACATCGGCCTGCCTGGCGACTTCAGGCTCTTGAACGAATTCGAACAATGGGTCCTGGTCAAGAAGAACCTGGACAGATTCAAGCTTGATTATTACCGACCGATGGGCAACCCGACCAAATTCATCCGGGCGCTCCTCCGGCATTTTTCCCGCCTCAAGGACGAAGACATCGGTCCGGAAGAATATCTGAAATACGCTGAAGAACTGAAGGCTGATCAGGACGCCATGCTCGGCGGCGCGAAAAAGGTCAAAAGTAAAAGATCAAAACTAAAAGAGGCGACCAATTCCCAATTAAATGAAGATGGCGAGATAGGAACGCAAGAAATAGCGAGGATCAATGAAGTGGCCGAAGCCTATCATACCTATCAGCAGCTGCTTTTGGAAAATAACAGTCTGGATTTCGGCGACATCATCGGCTATACCTTGCGGCTCTTCAAGAAGCGGCCGGCCATTTTGAAAAAATACCGTGAGCAGTTTAAATACGTGCTGGTCGACGAATTTCAGGATACCAACTGGGCCCAGTACGAACTGGTAAAGATGCTCGCGGCCGGACGCGACAACCTGGTGGTGGTCGGCGATGACGATCAGAGCATCTATAAATTCCGCGGCGCCTCGGTGGCCAACATCCTGCAATTCAAGAAGGATTTTCCCAGAGCCAAGCAGATCGTCCTGGTCAGGAACTACCGCAGCCGGCAGAATATTCTCGACCTGGCCTACGGATTCATCAAGCTCAACGATCCCAACCGCCTCGAATGGCAACTCGCGCAAGAAAACAAGAAAAGAAAAAAACAAGAAACCAGATTTGAAAGCCTGGATAAAAAGTTAATCGCCAAAGACCAGACAAAGGGGATCATCGAAGTAATTGAAGGCGAGGACCTGGAAGACGAGGTCAGAAAGGTCGTCGAAAAGATCGGCGAGCTGAAGAGCGGGGATAAGAAGGCCTCCTGGAGCGATTTCGCCATCCTGGTCCGGGCCAACGACGCGGCCAAGGAATTCTGCTCCTACCTCGACCTGGCCGGTCTGCCTTACCAATTCCTGGCTTCCCGCGGCCTTTACGCCAAGCCGGTCATCATGGACCTGATCTCTTATCTGAAACTTTTGGACGATTACCATGAGAGCCGCGCCCTTTACCGCGTCCTCAACCTGCCCTTCTTCAAGTTCGCCTACGAGGAGCTGGTCAACTTCAACTATTGGGCGGGCAGGAAGAGCTGGTCGCTCTTCGAAGTCCTGAAGAATGCCTCCCTCTTCAATTTCCAAGAAGCGACCCGGGAAAAGATCGGGCGCGTCTTGGACCTGATCACCAAGCACGAAAGTTCGGTCAGGCACAAGAGCGTCTCCGAGGTGATCTTCGCCTTCCTGAACGATAGCGGCTACTTGAAATATCTCAACGGGCTCGAGGAGGCTAAAGAGCAGGAGATCTTGAATTATCTGAACCAATTCATGAAGCGGGCCAAGGCCTTCGAGGCCGGTTCTGATGATAAGAGCGTCAAGCAATTCTTGCGCGAACTAGAGATGGAGATGGATTCTGGCGAGGAGGGTTCGCTCGCTCCGGATCTCGAATCCGGTCCGGAAGCCATCAAAGTCATGACCGCTCATGGGTCCAAGGGCACGGAATATAAGCATGTCTTCATCGCCAACCTGGTCGACAAGCGCTTCCCGACCATCGAAAGGAAGGAGCAGATCGAGATCCCGAACGCCCTGGTCCGGGAGGCCCTGCCTGAGGGCGACGTGCATCTGGAAGAAGAGAGGCGCCTCTTTTACGTAGCCATGACTAGGGCCAAGGAAGGCTTGTATTTCTCCTGGGCCTCCGATTATGGAGGGGCGAGGAAGAAGAAACCCTCGCGTTTCCTGGAGGAATGCGGCCTGGTTTCCGAAGGGAAAAAGGCCCTTAAGAAGGGAGAAAATATGCAGCTTTTCTCCAGACCCGTGGCCGTCGTGCCGGCCAAGATGAATTTCCAGCTGCCTTCTTACTTCTCCTATACCCAGCTGGCCGCCTTTTCTAACTGCCCTCATCAATACCGCTTCGCCCATGTCTTAAAGGTTCCTATCCGCGGCAAGAGCGTCTTTTCCTTCGGCAAGACCCTGCATTCCACCTTGCAGAAACTGTTCCAGCTGATCAATGAAAAAAACTCCTTGAAGCAGGCCGACCTGTTCGGCGGCGAGAAGGACCAGAAAGGGACCAAGGTCAGTTTTGCTGAGTTGGAGAAGTTTTATCAGGAGAGCTGGATCGATGATTGGTACGGATCCAAAGACGAGAAAGAAAAATCTTTCCAGAAAGGCAAAGAGATCCTCAAAGGTTTTTATGAAAAATATAAGGACGATTGGCCCGCCGCCCTTTTTCTTGAGAAGAGCTTTAATATCAAAATCAGGAGCGGCCAGGAGATCTACACTGTGCGGGGAGCCATCGATAGGATCGATGACGTCGGCGGCAAGCTGAAGATCGTCGATTATAAGACCGGCCGGCCGAAAGAGAAGCTGACCTTCGAGGAGAAGGAGCAGCTCCTGATCTACCAGATGGCCGTCCAAGAGCTCTTCCGGCAGGAAGTGGCCTCGCTCGCTTTCTACTATCTGGACGATAATTCCGAGATTGAATTCGTGGGTACGGAAGAGGAGCTCGGGAAAGTCAGGGACAAGATCGTCGACATCATCTCTCGGATCAGGCGGGGCGAGTTCCCGGCCAAGCCCTCGCAGCTTTGCAAATACTGCGATTTCTATGATATCTGCGAGGCTCGACAAAATTAAAAAAAGACCAGGCCGCTTCCAGTCTTCCCGAGGAATCGGCCTTTGTTTCTCTTGAAAAAAAGGGGACAAAATGGTAAGGTAAAGATTAGAAAGCCTTGATCATCAGGCTTTATTCTCAATCATTCAGGCGAACTATGACCTTGCGCGCTTATCTATCGCTCATGACGGCGGCCACCTTGATCTGTTGGTTGGCTTTCGTTTTTATAATTTTCATGGTCAATCCGGAGGTTACCAATTGGATCGGCTTCTTGCTATTCTACCTATCCTTGTTCATGGCCCTGGTCGGGACGGGGGCGGTGGCCGGCTTTCTGGTAAGATTCGTCGGTTTGAAACGTAAACTCGCCTTCCATTCGGTCAGGGAAGCTTTCCGCCAGTCCTTCCTTTTTTCCTTCCTGGTGGTGGCCGTCCTGATCCTCCTGTCCCAGAACCTCTTCGGCTGGCTCAACCTGCTCCTCTTAATCATCGGCTTGTCGGTCTTAGAGTTTTTCCTGGTCGGCTATTCGCGGCCGAATTACGTGAGCCGCGTCCCTGACGGGGAGGAGAGATAGCTATGAGATTCGAAAGATTCGACGAGCACGAGCGGAGCATGGCCCATAAGGAAGGACCGCTGGACGAGATGTCTTTGGGCCTGATCAAAAGGCATCTTTACGAATTGACCCCTGAAGGAGGCAATTGCCATCAGATAAGCAACGCTTTGACGGTTTTATATAACGGTCTTGATTCTATCGAGACTTGCCTGAAGCTCAAAGGAGCTGATGAAGAAACGATCAGAAATTTTAATTACTGCGAAGCTAAAGATTTATTCCCGGATGAGTGCGAGATGATCGAAAGGAATTATGGCAAGTTTAAGAAGCGCATAGAAGATTTAAAGAAAAAAAATAATCAATTTAAAGATGAAAGATGAAATTTTAAAATTGAAGGCGGAAACTTTGAAAGAGCTGGAGCGGACGAAAGATCCGGAAGCGTTGCGCGACCTGGAAATCAAAGTATTGGGACGCAAAGGCCGCCTGACCGAAATTTTGCGCGGGCTTTCGGGCTTGAGCGAGGAAGAGAAGAGGGATGTCGGCAAGCTGGCTAACGAAGTCAAACTCGAGCTCGCTGCCAAGCTCAAAGAAGCCAAGAATCATCTTCTGAAGTTCTCAAGAGCGGAAGGGGCGGTCGACGTGACCCTGCCGGGAGAGAAGCTTCTTCGCGGCCATATCCATCCCATCACCAAGGTCCAGAACGAGATCGAGGATTTCTTCAGCTCGCTCGGTTTCATGGTTCTGGACGGGCCGGAGCTCGAATCCGACTTCTTCAATTTCGAAGCCCTGAACATTCCCCGCCACCATCCGGCCCGCGACATGCAGGATACTTTTTACATCGATCATAAGAACGGCGAAGGGGAATACGACCTGGTCATGAGGACGCACACCTCGCCGGTCCAGGTCCGGGCCATGCGCAAGTATGGCGCGCCCCTGCGTTCGATCATGCCGGGCAAATGTTTCAGGAGCGAGGCGACCGACGTCCGTCATGAGCATACCTTCTACCAGGTGGAAGGCTTAATGATCGACCAGAACATCAATCTGAGCCATCTGAAGGGCATCTTGGAAGCCTTGGCCAGGCATCTTTACGGCCCGGAAACCAAGGTCCGCTTGAGGCCGAAATTCTATCCCTTCGTCGAACCGGGCGTCAACGGCGAGGTCAGCTGTTTCGTCTGTCATGGTCAGGGCTGCCGGCTCTGCAAGTCGACCGGCTGGCTCGAGATCTTCGGCGCCGGGCTGGTGCATCCGAACGTCTTGCGCGCAGGCCGGATAGATCCGGAGAAATACCAGGGCTTCGCTTTCGGCTTCGGCCTGAACCGCCTGGTCATGCTCAAATACGGCATCGAAGATATCCGCCTCTTCAATAGCGGCGACCTGAGGTTTCTGGAACAATTCTAAGCTTATGAAAATAATGATCGGCGGCAGCATGACTTTTGCCGGGGAGATGAAGGCCGCCCGGGAAACTTTGGAAAGGTTGGGATACGAGGCCTATGTCCCTTTGGATACCGAGCAGGTGAGCAAAGACGCGAGCAAGAAGACCGACATGGCCTTCTTGAAAGAACTGGGCGTCGGCCGGGGCGATGCGGAACTGGTGGCTCGGAGCGATGCTTTTCTAATCCTGAATTATGAGAAATATGGCATCAAGGGCTATATCGGCCCAGGGGCCTATCGCGACTTAAGCGTCGCTTGGTGGCTCAAGAAAAAGATCTTTTTCCTTTTTCCTTACGATGAGGATCAGAACCACCATAAATACGAGATGCTCGGCTTCGAGCCGATCATCTTGGAAGGAAAGCTTGAAAATATAAGAAATTTTTTAAATATATGAAAGTCGAGAGGAATAAGATAATAAAATTCGCGGAAGATTACCTGAAGGTCGGCCGGTTCCAGGACTACTGCCTGAACGGCCTCCAGGTCGAAGGCGCGCCAGAAGTCAGCCGGATCGTCATCGGCGTCAGCCTCTCCGAAAAATTGATCAAGGAAGCTGTCAGGCGCAAGGCGGAAATGGTCCTGGTCCATCACGGCATCTTCTCAAGCTCGGTCGGTACCCCGCCCAAGTTCCGGGGCGCCTTGAAGAAAAGATTGAAGCTCCTGCTTGAGAACGACCTCAACCTGGCTGGCTTCCATCTGCCGCTCGACGCCCACCCGCTGATCGGTAACAACGCGAGCATCGCCAAGGCCCTCGGACTTGCCAGGACGGAGCCTTTTGATATCGGTTTCGTGGGCGAGCTCAAGAAGGAGATGACCTTGAAGGATTTCGCCGCCCTGGTCGGCAAGAAGTTAGAGGCCCGTCCGCTCCTGGTCGACGCCGGCAAGAGAGTCAAAAGGGTGGCCGTCATTTCCGGCGGCGCTTCGGCCTATTACGCCCAGGCCCGGGAAATGGGCGCTGACACTTATCTGACCGGCGAGCTTCTGGAGTTCGTGGTCCGGGAGGCCGAGGAAGCCGGCATCAACATCGTCAACGCCGGCCATTATAATACGGAAAAGCTGGGCATCAAGAATCTGGGAGGCCTGATCGCTAAAAAATTTAAACTTAAAGCGGAATTCGTCGATATTCCCTGCGAAGTATAATTATGAAATTATCTTACGATTGGCTAAAAGAATATATCAACCTCAAGAAATTGACCCCCGAAGAGATCGCCGGCGAGCTTTCCTTGCGCACGGTCGAGGTCGAGGGGCTCGGCAAGGAAGCCGAGAAGTTCGACCGGGTAGTGGTCGGGAAGATCCTCGAGGTCAGGAAGCACCCCAACGCCGACCGCCTGCAGCTCGCCAAGGTCGAGGTCGGCGGCGGCCTTAGACTGGACATCGTCTGCGGCGCTCCCAACATCGCTCCCGGCCAGCTCGTGCCCGTGGCTCTGGTCGGCGCCAAACTGCCCGACGGCCTCGAGATCAAGGAAGCGGAAGTCCGGGGCGAAAAATCCCAGGGCATGCTCTGCGCCCCTGACGAGTTGGGATTGGGAGACGACCATTCCGGCATCCTGATCCTAGGCAAGAAAGCCAAGATCGGCCAGCCGCTCGCCCAATACTTAAGATTGGAAGACGTCATCTTTGAAATCGATAATAAATCCCTTTCCAACCGCCCCGACCTTTGGGGGCATTACGGCATGGCTCGCGAGCTCTCGGCCATCTTCAATCTGAAATTGAAGCCGCTCGACAAAGTCGTGGCAAAGCCTTTGGCCGAACAGACGGCCAAGGCCGAAAAGGCCCTGGAGCTGGAGGCGGAGGTCAAAGAGACGACCCTCTGCCCGCGCTATATGGCCGTGGCCATGTCGGGCATCAGGGTCGATGAGTCTCCGGAGTGGCTTAGGAAAAGGCTCGTCGCGGCCGGCATGCGTCCGATCAACAATATCGTGGACGTCACTAATTTCGTCATGCTCGAGCTCGGCCAGCCCATGCACGCCTTCGACGCCTCGAAGCTTAAGAATAAAGGTGAGCGATTCAAGATAATCATCCGTCGCGCCAAAGCCGGGGAGACCTTAGAATCGCTCGATGGCCAGACTAGGAAACTCTCGGAAGAGATGCTCGTGATCGCTGACGAGGACAAAGCTTTGGCCGTCGCGGGAGTTATGGGCGGAGCCGAAAGCGAGATCGGCGCCGAGACCTCGACCATCATCCTGGAAGCGGCCAACTTCAATCCGGTCTCGGTCAGGAAGACCAGCTCCCGTTTGGCCTTGAGGACTGAATCCTCGATGCGCTTCGAAAAATCCCTCGACCCGACCCTCTGCGAGCCGGCTCTGGCCCGCGCCGTCGAGCTTATCCGGGAGACGAACCCTCAGGCCAAGGTCGCCAGCCAGGCGGCCGACGAGAAGAATTTCCGGATCGATCAGGGGCCGGTGGAACTGGATCTCGATTGGATCGCCAAGAAGATCGGCGAGAAGCTGCCGACCCGGGAGATCGTGAGGATCCTCGAGCACCTGGGCTTCGCGGCCGCGCACGTTGGCCATAAGTTGAGCGTCACCATCCCCACCTGGCGCGCCACCAAGGACGTGGCCACCGGTGAAGACATCGTCGAAGAGATCGTCCGTATCTACGGCTACGACAGACTGGCCGCTCTGATGCCGGAAGTCAGGCTCGCTCCCCCGGAAGCCAACCTCGAGCGCGGACTTGAAAGAAGGGTCAAGGAGCTCCTCTCCGGAGCGCCGGCCCTGGCCGAGACCTATAACTATTCCTTCGTCGGCGAGGACCAGCTGAAGCACTTGAACATCGATCCGGCCTCTTATCTCCGGCTGGTCAATCCGATCGCTTCCAACCAGAACCTCTTGCGGCAGAACTTAACCCCCAATTTATTAAACAATGTTAGGATCAATCAGGCCCGTTTCGACGCCTTCGGCCTGTTCGAGATCGGCAACATCTTCCTTCCCGTGCCCGGCGAGATCGAGAAGGGCATCGACCGGGAGACCCTGCCTTACCAGGAGAAGCATCTGGGCATCGTCCTGGCCGGCGATGCGGCTGACGAGCTCTTCGGAAAGGCCAAGGGCATCGTCGAATATTTGTCCGCCTCTCTTTACCTGCCGGCCGTCTTCAAGGAGGCGGAAGCCAAGCCTCTCTGGGCCGACGCCTCGCTCTGCGCGGCCGTCTTTTTGGGCGACCGCGAGCTCGGGCTGGTCGCCAAAGTCGACGGCCAGGCCGCCCGCCGCTTAGGCCTCAAGAAAGAAGCGGTGGCGGTCGAGTTGAGCTTCAAGACCCTCGTCCAGCTGGCCCGAGGGCTCGAGGCCAGATACGCGCCGGTTGAGAAGTATCCGTCGGCCGTCCGCGACCTGGCTTTTGTCATCGACGCGCGGATATTATATAATGATATCAACCGGGAGATCTCCGGCTTTGATCCCCTGATCAAGAAAGTCGAGCTCTTCGACGTCTATGAGGGCGAGAAACTGGGCCGGGACAAGAGGAGCCTGGCCTTCCATATCACCTATCAGGGGGAGAAAACCCTGACTGCCGAAGAGGTCGACCAGGTCCAACAGAGATTGATCCGCGACCTCGAAGAAAAGTTCGGCGCCAAAGTGAGAGATTTTTAATTTTAAAATATGACTCTTATCCAAAACAGCAAAGACATCCTTTACCTGGTCATCTCTTTCTGCGTCCTCTGGCTGACGATTTTTTTCGCCTGGTTCATCTATTATCTGATCATGATCATGCGGGAGATGTTCAAGGCCACCCGGGAGATGCGCGAGCGCGTCCATAGGATCGACGAGGTCATGAAGGCCTTCAAAGAAAAGATCGAGCACAGCACCTCTTATCTGCTGCTGATCGGCGAAGGCATGAAGAAGCTGGTCGAACTGGCGAAGAGTTATACCCAGGACGGCAAGAAGAAAAGAAAATAAGCCTATTTAAAAAGACAGTCCCGAGCATTCGGGACTGTCTTTTGTTTTTGAAGCTTCAAAAAGATTAGACGGAAGCCGCCGGGCCTTTCTTGGAGCCGGTCGCCTTGACGATCAAGTAGAGGGCGGAGAGGCCAACCAGAATGTAGATGAGGCGGGAAAGGAAGGAGGAAGCACCAAAAATGGCGGAGACTAAGTCGAAGTTGAAGGCGCCCACCAGGCCCCAATTGAGACCGCCGATAAGCAAGAGAATCATGGCGATCCAATCGATAGCATTCATTTTTGGCATATAATCACCCCCTTTCTATTTAAGGATGAGGTTATACTTATTCTAATTATAGCCAAATTTCAAAAATCGTTCAAATTAATTCTTGTCCGCCAGTTCCCGGGCCAGATTTTCGATCTTTTGGGCGTCCGGCCCGATGATGACGAAATAATCATTGCCCTTGATGAAATTGATGGCAGTCCTTCCGTCCGCCAGGGAGCCTTCCTTGCCTTGGCCACCCGAGATTTCAAAGGCTTGGCTTGAGGAGGCGTAAGCGTAAAGAGACTGATCAGTTAGCGGGGAGGGGGAGGTATGTTTGCTGACCATGACGATGTCAGGCGCTTCCGATCGGGGATCATCAACCCAGTCCCCGACCTGGAAATAATAGGCCGGGCCGGAGAACCGTCCTGACGGGGACATTTCCGGGGCAATGTTCGAAAAGCCGGCGGCCCTTAAGTCATCCGCCGTTACCGGAGCGCTATTTTCTTCGGCCGAGGCGTGTAACTTAAGGTAAATAAAGGAAGAAAAGAGAGCGAGGCTGAAAAGCAGGGCAAATTTTTTTAATTTCATATTTTTATAATTATATATCCATATGATATCATAATCCGGGCAAACAAAAAACGGGCTTCACCCGCTTTTGTTTTTGTTTTGGTTCGAAAAGAGCCATCGATGCTGAGAGTAAGGTATTTACTGTGTTTTTTGCGCAAAATACCGCGGAAAACTCAAAAAAAATATCAGCGCGCGAGACGCTAATCTTTTAAAAGTTTTTCCACAATATTTAAAAATTATAGCAAAATTCTAAAGAGAGGACAAATTTAAAGTTCTTCTTTTTGAGCAAGGAGGTTGTTGAAGGTTTCAAAAGCCTTGGAAGTATCCTGCTGGTCTATATAAAAGATAAGTTCGGAATAAGTGGAAGAAATTTCCCAGATGTTTATGCCTTGCAAGGATAGCTGTTGGATCAGAAAGTGAAACATCCCCGGAGTAGTCATATACTTGCCGCCGAATTGTACGCCCAGGGCTGCCAATCCTTTATAGATGTATTTCGGTTTCGTCTTTATAAGAGAAGAGAGCTTCGGCAGGAAGGATTCGCTCAAAATCATGGAAACCTGATCGGGGCGTTGATTGATGACGATATAGCTTTTTTCCTTCTGGCTCTGATTATATACCTCTACTAATTTTTTCTGGATATTTTCATCATTATAGAAAGTGATCGTGCAAAGGTTGGAATTGACCATCAAATTATCGATCTTGAAACTTTCTTCCTCGGGAACCGGCTTTAGGAAATTATCCTGCAGACGCGACAAATTCATAAGCACGGCCGACTTTGTCACCGGCTTTTTCGTCCGGATCTCTATCAATGGCTTTAATAGGTCGGCCAGCCGGGAGAGGTTAAAAAGTCTCCTTTTAAAGCCGAAAAGGAGCATCGGCTGCTTCTTGATGATATCTCTTAGGGAATCGGATATTTTAAGCATGTTATAAACATAACAAAAAGTTAATAATTTGTAAATTTCTTAAATAAATTTTACTAATATTAGCTACTGAGATAAATTAAAATTATAATCGAACTTTTGGAATAAAATTAAAAGGAAAGGAGGCGATAAAGATGCCTGGAAGCAACGTCGGATTTAATTCTGGCTGGGATGGAGATGATTCTTATCCGTCCGGCGAGACGAGCGTCGAAGAGCCGAGGCTTTTCGACGTCATCGAGGCACCGGTCAGGGCTGCGGCTAATTTAGTCAGCCATATTCTGCCGGCCGACGGGGATGATGGCCCCAGGGGCGGGTAAACGAAAGGACAGTTTAAAAAACTGTCCTTCTTTTGTTCTTGCGGAGAGGCAGGGATTTCCGCGCTCGCTCGGCGGCCGAATTCCGCCTCGTTCACTTGTCCAGGGTCAGCGCGAACGTGCCCCCAGCACGTCCGCGATCGCTCGATAATTCGCCTCGGCTTCCGCCTCGGCTCATATCTCACTTCTGCTCGTTCGAATCCCAGCACTCATTATGCAAAATAAAAGCAGGCGTGAGGCCTGCTTTTATTTTTGATGCGGAGAGGCAGGGATTTCCGCTTCACTTTCCCCCGCATCGAGTGCGGGGTCAGTTCGTTACCCTGTGCAGCGCCAAGCCCTGCGCCAGCTCGGGCTTGAGCGACGCTCGCCTGTGTTTCTCGCCGGCAGAAACGGCCCGAAACTTGTCTCGCTTCTGCCCGTTCGAATCCCTTTCCACTTTTCGCAAAATAAAATTCCCCCAAGAATGGGGGAATTTTATTCTTGCGGAGAGTGGTCAACGGTATCCGAACTGCTTAGTAGTCTTTATTGCTGTAACATTTTCTTTCAAGGCCAGTTCCGCGATAGAATCTACATGGCCATAACCACAAATCAGAAGAGTTGTCTTATCTCCCTTTTCTTTAATTTTATTCAGCCAAAATTTCTCTCTTTTTATATCTGATTCTTTAGCGATTTTATTAATTTCGATTTCTTGTTCGGTTGTTAATGGAAAAGAAAAGCCTAAATTTCTTGCAATATCTTCTCGTTGTTGAAGCCCTAATTTATTTCTCTCATCAAATCCAGGGTCGCAAAGCAAATATTCTATTCTAAAAGTGGAAATAATTTTTCTTGCATGAGTATTATTTATCTCCCAGTGGCACAAAGCATCTTCACTAATTTCTTCGGCAACTAATTGAATTTTCTTCTCTTGAATGATTTTTTTTAGATAGCTTAAATACTTATCAACTTCAACCAGATCATTATCTTTATGTGGGAATTGAACTTTAAAATGAGCAACCCCTAAAATATATATCATTTATTTCTTATTTTGTGTTGCCCATCTATCAACTATCTTTTTCATCCATTCTAATAGCCCTACGTGGAGTCTGTTCAATATAGGCAAAAGTTCTCCTATTTGATTAGAAAATTCTTCACTACCGCACACCTCTTGTTCGGCCACAAATGCAACATATGCATCGAGTGGATCTATCTTAATTTTATAAAAATCCTCAAGTGAAGATAGAAATGTATCTTCATCCTTAAGACGATCTCGTTCATAAAGATCATTAGTTAGTGCAAAAAAATTTTTTGCTCTTTCAGGCAAGAATGACAGGCTTTTAAGCAAAATATTTTCGCCAAAAAGCTGGCCTATTATTTGGCCCTCAGGAGTGAAACTAAGATAAAAAAGATGAGCTCCAATAAGACAATGTATAAGCTCTGACCTTGCTTCATCGTTCTTCAAAATATCCGACCATCCTGTTTTAACCTCTGCCTGTAATTCACCCACTAGCTCCGCAGAACGAATGGCTGCCCATATAGGAAATTCACTAAGAAAAATATCCTCGTCCTTGTCGGTTGGTTTTGTTTTTGAAAACCACGTCATAAGTGTATTTTAAATTATAATTATAACGTATAATAAAATTAGCAAAAAATCAAGATAAGTTACCCACTTTGACGCCCCTCCGCACTTTTGCTACACTAATAATGTTTCCGTGAATAAAATATTACAAGCAGACGGAATCAGATCAACGAAGCTCGCGTCTAGGGATATTAACTATCGCGCCCTTAATTCAAGGGGGCGTTTTGTGTTTTATGGCCCTGTTGCCTTTTAAAAATTTTCAATTTGGGGGTAAATAATTGCGATTCTTTGGATTCCGATTGCGTAGAAAATACAACACTGCAAGAGAAATTCTATATGCTCGAACTGCACAAAGCACCTTTAAATACAAAACAAAACGAGGCTTTGGCCTCGCTTTGTCGCGAACTGCGGTGGCGATGTCCGGAAGTTTGAACCGGTATTCGCCTTAAAGGCCTTATCTTATGGCCGTATTGATAAAATTATACGCCGTTTGAGGTTATTTTACAAGGAAAATCCAGCCTCTTTTGAGGTTCCTGTCTTTGCTCAAAAGGTCTACTAATTGATATTTGCTTAATTTAGCTAAAATTGGTCACCTTTTGTGTCAGATTCCTCAATCAACTTACTTTCCTTGAGGTATCGGCTCACTGCATACCAAGCCGAGTTTATAAGCGGTATCAACAGTGTCCATCGTGGATCATGCTCTACATAAGCCAAAACGATCGGCAGGATTGATGAGACTCCGGAGTATAGGAAAACGATAGATAGGTGTTTTAATGCTTCTTTTTGTGGTGTTGTCATAGGTTAATAAATTATTTTCTTTCAATAAAAAGTT